>JABFXT010000512.1 GCA_013361595.1 Nocardia sp.
GCCGCCGCGAGGGTGCCCAGCCACACCCGGCGGTAGGTCCCGCGGGTGGCGCGTACGTCGAACAGCCGCCGGGTGGCGAACAACAACACCAGCACCGCGACCAACGCGAGCAGCGGGGCGAAATCGCGGTACACCGAGCTGTGGCGATGGATGCCGTAGAGCACCCAGCGCGCTTCTTCCTGCTCCACGGTCCGGACGATCACACTGACCACGGCGATCCCGATCAGGACGATATGCCCGCCCACCGCGAGCAGCCAGGCCGCTCGCCTGCCGCGGCGCAGCCCCTCGGCACCCACCAACAGCACCACCGATGGCATCAGGTTCATGGTCAGCGGTCCGATACCGGAGAGCCGAAATGCCTGCTGCCCTTTGCGGCACTCATCGTGCAGGGCCGGATCGGCACAGATATCGACGAGTTCACGCGCGCTGTAGGGCACCTGATCGAAGAGTTCACGCAGCGACGACAGCGGACCGATGGCGTGCGGGGAGAACGCCGCGAAGATCGGGCCCAGCACGCTGGCGGCGACGACGAGCGCGACCAGGGTGCGGCGTTCCCGGATCGTCCCGCCGAGCACGGGGCTGCGCGCGGCCCGTCCGAACAGGACCGGTCCGATCAGCAGCCCGGCCACGGCCACGCACAGCCGCGTCACATCCTGCAGATGCCCGGCGAACAGCGCGGTCGTCACCAGGATCACCAGCAGCAGCGTGCGCAGTCGCCGCCGCCACAGGGTGTGCATCGCCGCGGTGGCGGCCAGCAGCGCCCCGAGTATCCACGGCAGCGGATCCACGGTCAGATGTCCGTGCAGTTCCAGGCCCCAGGAGTTCGGGACAGCGGATGCGATTTCGGCCGCCGTGAGCGCCAATGCGGCACCGGCGCCCTGGGATACCACCACCGCGATCGCGAACCGCCCACTGCCGATGCGATGTTCGACCGGTACCGCGATCGCGAGGACGAACAGGCTCGCGAGCACATAGTTACCGAATCCGGAGGCGAACAGTCCCGACGACCACAGTGTCCACCAATGTCCCTCGGCGAAGGTGGGGATCCCGAGGGCGACGTTCGCCGCCAGTTCGCGCGACGGCCCGCTGTCCCACGCGCCCGTCGTGAGCGCGAGGACCCACAGGACCATCAGCGATCCGACGGCCACAGGCGCGCGTGCGATCCCCGAGCCGAACCGGGTCATGACGCGTCGAGGCCGAGTCGGCGGCCGAGCCACGGCAGCTCCTTCTCGAGTCCGGCCGACCACACGGCGAAGCTGTGCCCGCCGGGTATCTCGGTGAGGTGGACATCCATTCCCGCGGCCCGGGCCGCGGCGGCGAGCCGTTCCATTCCCGCGCGGTACTCGCTGTCGGCGAGGCCTACGACGAACGCGCCGGCCGAATCGGGGTAGCGGTTCTGCGCCAGCAGATCCGCGGGGTTGTTGCGGGCGAAGGCCGCGGCATCGTCGCCGAAGGCCGCCCGGAGTGTGGACTTGCGGTCGCCCAGTGTCGGTTCGGCCTGTCCCGACAGATCGAGGAAGGTGGGATAGACATCGGGCCGGGTGGTCGCCAGTTGCAGTGCGCAGGTGCCGCCGTAGGACAGGCCGCCCACCGCCCAGGCGCGCGGATCCGGATCCACCTGCAGATGCGTGCGGACCCACTCCGGTACATCGACGGCCAGATATGTCGCGGCGTTTCCGAGCCGCGAATCCACGCACAGCGGGTTGGCCAGCCGGCCACCGGTGCCGTCGGCGAGGACGACGATCGGTGCCAGTCCCCGGTGGTCGGCGGCGTAGGCATCCATGATCGCGGTGAGCCGGCCGCCCACCAGCCAGTCGTCGGTACTGCCGGGCTGCCCGGCGAGCAGGACGAGAACGGGCAGATCGGGGCGTGGGTCGGTGAAGTACGCCGGGGGCAGGTAGATACGCGCTTCACGGGCGGGGAACCGGGAGACGGTGCCCGGGACGGCGGCCTTCGTCACCGCCCCGGTCGCGGGCATATCGTCGGGCGGCACCCAGTTCCGCGGCGCCGGCCGGTCGCCGGTGTCCGGTTGGGGCGCCAGCGTGGAATCGAACGGCACAGTGCGGTAGTTCTCGATGCCGAGAGTGGCCCGGACCGTCGGATACGCGTCGAACACCGCGTTGATCCCGCCGGCGGCGCAGAGCACGACCGC
>JABFXT010000765.1 GCA_013361595.1 Nocardia sp.
GCTTCGCGTGTACGCAGACCGCGCCGGACCCCGGCCACGCGGGCGGCGGCCGAGCAGGTGACGACCCGGTTCGCGTGCAGGACCGCCAGCGCTTGTTCCGGTGGCAGGCCCGCGCTCGCCGCCGCCGCGACCGCCGGCCAGTCCGGGCACCACACCGCCAGGACGCGCGGACCGCCGCGCGGTGTGGCCGCGGTCCGATCAGGAGGCAACGATGTGCTCCCGCCGTTCCGGGGCGTTCCCGTCGCCGGTCGCCGTGTTGTCCGGGGCCGTCCACTCCACCCGCCCGCCCAGCGGGCGGGCGACCAGCCTGCCTCGCTGTGGCATACCGGTTCCGGTGCGGACCGCTACGTCCAGGGTGATCGAGCGGATCCGTCCGCTGCCCGTGCCGAGTCCGGTGTAACCGGATACCTTCGCCTCCACGTTCAGGTCCGGGGCCGGCCAGGAGCCGCTGGTGACGATGAGTGTGGCCGCTTTCCCCCGGGCCTTCGCGGTGAGTACCCGGGCGCGCGCGGGAGCTACGATGGCGCCGCCGAGACCGAGTACCACCAGCTCCATACCGTCGAGCAGTACCGCCGCCACCTCCACCGGATCCCGGCCGGCGTCGGCGACCACGGCGAGCCGGTCCAGCCGGGCACCCATCTCCGCGGCCGCGAGCAGGCCCAGCCGGGGCAACCCGACCGCGGCCGCGTGCCCGCCCGATCCGGTGACCGTGGCGAGTAGCCCGGCCAGCAACGATCCAGCACCGGTATAAGCCGTCACGGTGCCTTTGACCAGGCCGCCGTCGGGCAGCAGGGGAGCCAGGGGCGAGGGTACGGGCAGGACCTCCCGCCGCAGGCCCGTTGCCGCGGCCACCGGCGCGGGCAGGCCGTTCTCACCGCGTGGGACCGCCGCGGGACCGGGTACACATCCGCCGCTCGCCGCTCGTGCCCGCCGCAGCTGCGCCAGTTCGCGCAGTTGTGCGCCGCTGGCCTTCGGGGGTCGTGCCGTCATACTCTCACCCACTTCCGCGACGGATGCCGGACCGCCGGCCGGTCGCACCGAAGTGACCGGCACCGCCCCGGCTACCTCCTGTTTCGAACATACATTCGACAGACTATAGGTTGGAGCCCGCCCCCGGAAGCACCCTCGCGGATAGCTACGACCCGCTGTAGTGAACGCAGTCACGTGTTGCGCGGCCCGGCTCCGAATCCGGCCAGCTACCACCGAATTCGGCTACTCTCACTCCCATGATCGATCGCCCCCGCCCCATCGTCGGCCCGGACTATCTGGTCGCCGGCCGATACCGCCTGCAGTCGAAACTGGGCGGGGGCGGTATGGGCGCGGTATGGGAGGCCAGGGATCGGCTGCTGGACCGCGAGGTCGCCATCAAGCAGGTGCTGTCCACCGCCGGGATGGACGAGGCGCATGCCCGGCGGATCCGCGACCAGATCGTGCACGAGGGCCGGGTCGCGGCGAAACTGTCCCATGAGCACGCCATCGCCGTCTACGACGTGGTGCTCGAGGCCGGTGAGCCCTGGCTGGTGATGGAGCATCTGCCCTCGCGCAGCGTGGCCAGGGCCCTCTCGCTGGTGAACGCCCTATCGGTGATCGAGGTGGCGCAGATCGGTGCCCAGGTCGCCGACGCGCTGGCCGCCGCGCACCACGTCGGGATCGTGCACCGCGATATCAAACCGGGCAATATCCTCGTCGCCGACCGCGGGCCCGGGGTCGGGATGGCGAAGCTGAGCGATTTCGGTATCTCGCGCAATGTCACCGAGGCCGCCGACGAACCGGACGGGATGATCACCGGTACGCCCGCCTACCTGCCGCCGGAGGTGGCGCGCGGCCACCAGCCCACCGCGGCCAGCGATGTGTTCTCGCTCGGTGCCACCCTCTACACCGCCATCGAGGGGCAGCCGCCGTTCGGGATGGACGACGATACCGGCGCCATCGTGGAACGCGCCGCCATGGCGCAGATCATTCCGCCCGCTCGCAGCGGCGCGCTCACCGGGGCGCTGCTGCACATGATGGAACCCGCCCCACAGCGGCGACCCACCATGGCCGAAGCGCGCGACGAGATCCTGGCCGCCGCGTTCGGTCCCGGTGCGGCCGGAAATATCCTCGGCGCGCCGGTACGCACCGAAGACGGCACCATTCCCGCATGGGC
>JABFXT010000092.1 GCA_013361595.1 Nocardia sp.
GCGGCAAGTTCGAGGATGTCCGCGAACTGGTTTCCGGTGCCCGCGGCCGGCGCGTTTTCGAAGAAGGCGACCTCGACGCGGGTATCTGGTCGGTCGGACTGTGTCAGGGCCTGATCGAGGACATCCCGAGCTGCGCCGAACTCATCGGCCGGATGGTGGGCGAGGCCGAGGAACTGATCAGCGCCCGGCTGGCCGGGTTCGTGGCTTCGGCCTGACCGCTCGCGGCCGGGAGCCCCTGCGCCTCGTCGGAGCAATGGCGATTCGGTCCGACGCAGGAAACGCGGGAAGCCGTCCGGGAAAGGCCGGCTTCCCGCACTCTCCGGCCTCGCCGTAACCGCGCCCGCCCGGTTCAGCGGGCGGCGAGCTCGGATACCGCGTTGTAGTCGTGCGCGGCGACCACTTCGATACCGGCGGGCAGCGCGTGCAGCCGGTGAACGGTCTCGAAGGTGATATCGCGATCCGCGTCGAACAGTTGCCCGGGCATGGGCGCCTTCTCCCGGATCAGTTCGATCTGCAGCCGGTTCCACACCGAATCACCGGCGAGCAGTACCCGACGTCCGTCTCCGGTGGTCAGCAGGACTCCGATACTGCCCGGCGTATGCCCGGCCAGATCCACCAGCAGGACCGAGCCGTCCCCGAACAGATCCAGGCTGCGGGTGAAGGTGAGTACCGGTGGACCGTCGAGTTCGAGTGGTTCCAGCGGACGACCCTGAAGTGGTCCCCGCGCCACCCCGACCGGCGCGTGCGGACCGTCCAGCGCCCACCGTAGTTCGTCGGAGGGCACCCGCATCGGCACCGAAGCCGGCAATTCGAGAACCCCGGAAATATGATCCCAGTGCAGGTGGGTGGGAAGTACGAAATCGACTGCGGCGGGGTCGAGATCGCGCGCGGCCAGTGCGTCGGCCAATCCGAGCACCGGCTCGTCCGGCGCCACGAGCGCCGGAATCGGGAACGGCAGCCCCGGGAGCACCCGCCGGTGCACATGAGCGCACAGTGCCGGATCCACCAGGAACCGCGCCGACGGATGCTCGACGATATAGGCGCCCATGACCATCGGCAGCTGCCCGAAGCTGCGTACCCCCTCGGCGACGATGGTCGTCGGCGCGGACGTCCGGCCCTGGACGATCACGGTCAGCTCCACGCTCGCCCGGGCGGGCGGCAAGGGGGCGGATTCCAGCCGCGCCAGGAACGCGGTATCGGCCCGCCGGGGGCGCAGCAGCCGCCCCGGAGTGGCAGCCAGGGCCGCACAGCAGCGCAGCACGGTGGGCAGGGTGCGGGTACGTCCGTCCGCGGAATCGGCCACCCGGCAACGGTACCGGCCCTGCTCCGGGCAGGACAGGACTTCACGCCGCGGCCGAATACCGATCCGGCCGAGCCCGCGGAACCCGTCTCCGCGCACCGCCGAATCCCCCCGCGGATCGTCCGGTCCAGACCATGACAGCGTAAGGCGCACGGCGCCAACAGGTTCGGAAATCCGGATTACCGGATTTCTCCGGCATAATCGAGGCGTGAGGCCATCCGCTCGCCACGGCCGCCAGGCAGCCCGTCCCTCCGCAGTGTCACTACGATGATCGGTCCTCGCGACGGAGCACTCTTCCTGTTCGGCGGCGAAGGTGGGGAGCACGAACGGATGGGCCGGATGCTGGCCGGCCGCTATCCGGCCTTCGCCGACGCGGTTGTCGCGGCCGGTGACGCGGTCGTCGCGGCAGGCGGGCCGCGGGTCTGGACACCTCGTCACGGTTTCCGGCGAACCCTTGGCGATCCATCCGCGACGGATCCGGCCCCGGCCCGGTCCCACCCGGAATTCGTCCAACCCGCGCTGTTCGCCTTCCAGGTGGCACTGGCCGAATTGCTGACCGCCTGGAGTGTGCGGCCGGACGCGGTGGCCGGGTGCGGGATCGGGGAGGTCGCCGCCGCGGTGACCGCCGGAGCGCTACCGCTGGCCGAGGGCGCGAAGGTGGCTGTGGCGCGGGGGCGCGCGGCGGGCCGGATGGCGGGGTCCGGCGCGGCCGCCGAACTGCTGACCACCGAGGCCGAGGCGATCCGGTTGGTACGACCGCTGGCGGAGAAGGTCTCGATCGCCGCGATCCACGGACCACGGTCGGTGCTGGTGTCGGGGGCCTCCCGCTATGTGGATGTGGTGGTG
>JABFXT010000751.1 GCA_013361595.1 Nocardia sp.
GCTCGGCGTTCGTGGCGGCGGACGCACCGGTCTCGCCGGTCCGGCGCGCGGGCTGCCCGGTGGGGGAGGAAGAGCCGGGGTTCGCGCCACCGCTCGCGGTCGGCAGCGGGGGAGCCTGCCGCGGACGCGTCCCGGTGGGTTCCGCCGGGGTCTCGCCGGCTTTCGCGGGCTGCTGCGGCCCGGCGGCTGGCGGGTCGGGGGTATAGCGGTCCGGCAGTCTCGTATACGGCGTGTAGACATCGGTGGCCGGCGCGGCGTAGGGGTCGACCCCGCTCTGCGGGAACATGGCGCCGGGATATCCGGTCGTCCCGGGTGTGCCCAGTGCTTCCGGCTCGAACGCGCCGGGCGGTAGCGGTGGTGGTTCCGGGGCGCGCATATGCAGCATCCACCAGGCGGCGAGCATGAGGGCGAGCGCGATGACACCGGATCCGCCGAGTCCGATACCCACCGGCCCCATCGTGCTCACCGCGATCGCCAGCGCCACGATCAGCACGATCGTCTTGGTCTGATTCTGTGGTTGCCGGTCACTGCGGGCCAGCGACTCCGCCATCGAACCACCGCTCCCGGGTTCCGGGAACAGCAGCCATCCGGCGAGGTAGAGCACGATACCGGCGCCACCGAAAATGGTGGACACCACGAACGCCACCCGTACCAGCACCGGATCGATCCCGTAGCGATGGCCGAATCCCGCCGCGACTCCGGCGATCGGGCCCCGGCGGGGCAACCGGACCGGTCGCGTCTGCCACATCTGCTGGAGCTGCTCGCCGAAGCTCGTTCTCGTCATGGATCCCATGGTCCGCCCGGAACAGCGGCGCGCACATCGGGGGGAACCCTGAAGTTGGTCCGGAAAACCTCCTGAGCACTGCCGATGGGGGCGGCCGATGCGGATATCAGGGTGTTTCCCCATGGCTGCCGACGACGGTCCCGTGCCAGTATCGAGGGTATGTGCCCGTTCGGACCTGCCTTCTACACGCGGGGGGCCGCTGCCGGGCCCGGGGCGGTTCCCGATACCGGCACTCCACGTCTCGTCCGCCGCTCGGGCGGCCGGATCGTGGGCGGGGTGGCCGGCGGTGTCGCCGACCACCTCGGTATCGACGTGCTCAAGGTACGGATGGCTTTCGTCCTGCTGGCCGCGCTGGCCGGGGCCGGAATCGTCGCCTACGGCCTGCTGTGGATCTTCACCCCCGACGGCACGGATTCGGGTCGTCCCTCGGGTACCGAACGCCGGCAGGCGATCGGTCTGGCGCTGCTCGGTCTGGGGCTGTCGGTGGCGGTGTCGTGGGCGTTCAGCGGGGCTGCCGCCCGGGTGATCGCGCCGATCGTGGTGATCGCGGTGGGCGCGGCGCTGGTCTGGCGGGAATACGACGCCGACGGTCCGCGGTCGCTGGTCGGGATGCCGGCGAAACCGTCGGTGGTGACCTGGTCGCGGATCATCGCGGGTGTCACGCTGGTGGTCACCGGTCTCGCGGTGGTGGTGTTGTCGCAGGTGGACTGGGGTTCACTCGGCTCGGCGCTGCTGGCGGTGGCCGCGACCCTGATCGGCGTGGGCCTGCTGACCGTTCCGCTGGGGCTGCGGTTGATGCATTCGCTCAATGCCGAACGCGCCGCCCGCATCCGTAACGAGGAACGGGAGGAGATCGCCTCCCATCTGCACGATTCGGTGCTGCAGACGTTGGCGCTGATTCAGCGTCAGGCCAGCGACTCGCAGGAAGTCCTGCGGCTGGCCCGCAGTCAGGAACGCGAACTCCGGCGCTGGCTGTTCGCCGATTCGGGCCCGGCCGAATCCAGTCTGGCCGCTGCCCTGCGCACCATCGCCGGCGAGGTGGAGGATCAGCACGGGGTGAAGGTCACGCCGGTAACAGTGGGCGATATCGCGATGGACGGGGCGGAACGTGGTTCCGGCCTGCCCAAGGAGCATTTCACGGCGGTCCTGGGTGCTACTCGGGAAGCCCTGGTGAACGCGGCGAAACATGCCGGTGTCGCCGATATCGATCTGTTCGCCGAGGCCGAACCGCACCAGGTGAGTGTGTTCGTCCGCGACCGCGGCGCCGGGTTCGATCCCGGTGCCGTCCCGGAGGATCGGCACGGGCTGGCGCGGTCCATTCGTGGCCGGGTGGAGCGACGCGGCGGCACGGTGGAGATCGTGTCGGAGCCGGGACGGGGCACCGAGGTACGCATATTCATGCCGCGCAACGATTCCGGGACTTCCGAAGCGGCGGATCCGGCGGACGGTGCCCGCGACGCTGCCACGAGTTCCGCCGCCCCGGAGACTGCCGGACCTGTCACCGATACCGAGCCGGAGAGTCCCGCTACCGGCCGGAGGAGCTCCGTTGCCGCCGGTCTCAGCGGGATCCGCCGGACCGCTGCCGATCCGGCGCGCCCCGGCCGCTGATGGTTCACGCGGGGACCGCTCGGTTCCGGTCTCGCCGAGCGTCCGGGGCGATCGGGCCCGCCGCCGTACCGGCCGATATCTCGTCCGCTGCCTCGGCCGTGTACTTCTGTTCGGTCGCCACGAATCAGCCGGGCCGTCGCCCGAATCCGATCCCGGCCGCACCTGGACCCGGACCCCGCACGATAATTGCCGAAAACACCCCGTCCGACCCGGCCGCCCACTCGGAACCGAGTCTTACGAGGTCCACAAAGGTCGAGGCCCGTCCCGCCGTTGCGCGGCCGAAGCGCATGCGCCGCAGGCGCGAGTCTCGGCCGCGCAACGGCGGGACCTCGAGGGCCTCGACCCCGCGCGCCGCAGGCGCGCCATGAACACAGCGAGGTCGAGTGTGCGGGTTTTTCTGGTGGACGATCACGCCGTCTTCCGGTCCGGGGTGCGGGCCGAGTTGAGCCGGGAGACGGATATGGAGGTCGTGGGGGAAGCCGGTGGTGTGGCCGAGGCGGTGGCGGGGATCAACAGCGCGAAACCCGATGTGGTGTTGCTCGACGTGCATATGCCCGACGGGGGCGGGGTGGCGGTGCTGCACGGTATCGACAGTGGGCCGGTATGTCTGGCGTTGAGTGTGTCCGATGCCGCCGAAGATGTGATCGCGGTGATCCGGGCCGGTGCCCGGGGCTATGTCACCAAGACGATTTCCGGCGCCGAACTGGCCGACGGGATCCGCCGGGTGGCCGGGGGTGATGCGGTGTTCAGCCCGCGGCTGGCCGGTTTCGTGCTGGATTCGTTCACCGGGAAGTCTCCGGTGCCCGAGCCGCCGCTGGATCCGGAACTGGATTCGCTGACGCCGCGCGAGCTGGAGGTGCTGCGGCTACTGGCCCGCGGTTACACCTATCGGGAGATCGCCGAGAAGCTGTTCATCTCGGTGAAGACGGTGGAGACCCATGCCTCGAATGTGCTGCGCAAGACCCAGCAGTCCAACCGGAACGCGTTGACGCGCTGGGCGCATCGGCGGCGTATCGACTGAGGCCGTCAGGGTCGGGCGGGGTCGTGCAGGCCGCGGACCGAGCGGGTGACGGTGAACTTCCGGTTGCGGCCCATCACCTCGGTGCGCCCGACCATCCGTTCGACCACGGTGCGATGGTTGAGATGGTTGTTGTACACGGTCCACAGTTCGCCGCCGGGCCGCAGTACCCGGCCGGTCTGGGCGAACATCTTGATGGCGGATCCGGTGTGCACGGCCGCGCCGACGTGGAACGGCGGATTGCACACGACCAGGTCGGCGCTGTTGTCGGGGGCTGCGGACATGGCGTCGTCGCGGACCACCCGGACCTGCTCGGTGACCTGGTTGGCGGCGGCGGTCGCGGTGGCCGAGGCGACGGCGGCGGCGGATTGGTCGGTGCCGACCACGGCGAGGCCGGGCCGGGATCGGGCGAGGGCCACGGCCAGGATGCCGGTGCCGCAACCGAGGTCGACGGCGTCGCGGGCGTCGGGTTTCATCGCGCGTAGATGTTCCAGCAGGAACCGGGTGCCGATATCGAGCCGGGTGCCGGAGAACGCCGCGCCGTGGGCGACCACGTCGATATCTAGTTCGCCGATGTGCTCGTGCAGCGGAAACCGGGAAGCGCCTACCGGTTTCGGACCGTGGACCAGCAGGGTGCGCGATTTCTGCCGGCCGCGGCTGGCCCGTACTTCGGCGAACGATTCGGCCAGTACGTCGTTCATGGCCTTGGTGAGGTATTTGTCGCGGCCACCGGCGTAGATCCGGACCGCGGGGTGGGCGTATCGGGCGACGGCCTCGGCGATTTCGGCCAGACCGGCCAGAACCCGCGGTAGCCGCAACAGGACGACGGTCGCGCCGGCGAGCAGGCTTTCGCCCAGCGGGTGCGCCGTGTAACGGTCGGCCAGTCCGAGGGCTCGGGCGTTGGCTGCCAGGGCGAGTTCGCCGGTGAGCAGGTCCTGATGGACGCGGAGCCCGTGCAGATCATGGGCAGCGGCCGCGCCGAGGGTGAGGGCGCCGTAGCCGTCGCCGATCACGGCGACCGTTTCCCCGGCGTCCCCGGCGTCGGCGAGCGCATCCGCGGCCACATCGAGAATCAGGCGGTCGGCGGCATCGACGGCATACAGGTTGGCGGCCTCCACATCCGGATAGCGGCGCAACCTTCCCAGCAGGTCCTCCACATCTCGCACGTGAACAAGTGTGCTAGATCGTTGCCGCGGCCCGCCGGCCACCCCGTCGGATACGCCCGGGCCCCGGTGAACGTCCCGTTCTCCGGCCCGGCTCCGGCTACGGCCGCAGCTCCCGGTATATCGGCCGGGCCGGCCCGCGATCGCGGCGCGCACCTCCCGTGGCACACCCGAGGAGAGCGTATTACCGCAGGACAGCGGCAGCGGCGGTTAGCATCGCCCCCATGCGTACCGGGCAGGTTCTGGTAGTGGCGGCGATGCTGGGTTGTCTCACGGCATGCGCCGACTCCGGTTCCACACCGCCGGTCAGCTCCCCGGAGCTGGTGCCGGCGGTGCCGACCTCGGAGGTGGACACCCCGGCGTTGCCGGTACCGCCGATCCCGTTGCCGGGCGAGGCGGTGCCCGCGCCGGACGATACGGTGCCCAAACAGGGGGAAGCGTCGCCGGGAGCCCAGCTGACCGTCACCGATATCCGGCTGAGCCGGCATCCGGGGTTCGATCGGGTGGAGTACGAACTCGGTGGAGCGGGCACTCCGGGCTGGAGCGTGTGGTACACCGGGCGGGCTCTTCAGGACGGCAGCGGCCGGGAGCTGGATGTGGCCGGCGATTCGGTGCTCGAGGTGCGGATCACCGGGTCCGCCTATCCCTTCGACAGCCAGGTGATGCCCTACGCCGGCCCGGACCCGGCTGTCGATCCGGCGGTCCCCGGGATCGCCGGGGTCTATCGGACCACCGTGTACGAAGGGGTCACCCAATCGTTCATCGGGGTGGCCGCCGACGAGCCGGGCTTCACCGTATCGACCGCCGCGATGCCGAATCGCCTGGTCATCGATATCGCGACGGGTTAGCGCGGGTGGGCCCCGGTATCGGTTGATCATCAATGGTCAGGCTGGGCGGTCGAAATACGACCCGACACAGTACGGTTGACAGCACCGGCGGCTCAGATGTCCGGCGCGCCGGTGCGAAAATACGGGGTCGTGGGCATCCGAGGGGAGTTCAACACCTATGCGACGATTCGAACGAGCCGGCTTGGCCGCTGCCGCGACCGCGCTGGTCGCGGGCGGTTTCCTCGTTGCCTGCTCGAACACCGTGACCGGTACCGCCCAGGTGAACCAGTCCGAGTTGCAGCTCTACACCTCCGAGGTCAAATCCTCGTCGGCCGCGGCCTCCTCCTCCCGGGCGGCGGCCGCGGCCGCGGCCGCCACCGATGTCTGCGAGGCGTTGCGCGACAACAACAACCCCGCGGTCGACGCTTTCAACGCCTATATCGACGCCAGTGACGCGAAGGCACCCGATCTCGAGCCGAAGAAGCAGGCCGCGATCACCGCGCTGCGCAATACCGCCGGGAAGATCGACGAGAATCTGAACCCGGATGTGCCCAACGATGTCTCCACCCCGATGCGCACCTACCGCGACAATCTGAAATCACTGGCCGACCTGCTGGCACGCAATGCCTCGGTCGAAGAGGTGAACGGTCAGATCGATACGTTCAACAAGGACAAGGACGCCGCGTTCGATTCCTGTAACGGGTACTGAGCGGCGCGTTCACTCGTAGAGCCCTTCCACGTACCACCGGTCGTTCTGGACGAACAGCAGCAGGCTGTGCGGGCCGGGTAGTTCCACCTGGGCGCGGGCGCCGGGCGTCGCGCCGGGCGACCACCACAGTTCGTCCAACAGCCAGGGCCCGGCCCATGCGGTGAGCCGCCAGCTGGAACGTCCCCAGCGCAACCGGGCCGGGGGGCCGCTGAATCGGCCGCGCTCGGTGATCCGCACGGGTGCCCCGTCGGCGGATTCCAGGGTGACCGGGGGTCGGTCGAGCATGATGACGGCGGGTGCGGGTTCGGGTATCCGGCCCGGCCAGGGCGGCGCCGGGTCGGTATGCGGGGCCGGTTCGTCGCCGAAGGCGACCATGGTGATCCGTTCGGCCGGGCCCCGCCCGCCGCTGAGCACTCCCACCTGCACCGCGTCCCCGCCGAGCAGCCCTTGGACCCGGACCAGTGCGCGCAGTGCGCGTTCGTCACCCGATCCGGTATCGCCCCACAGGCCGAGTTGCAGGGCGGCGGCCGGTACCAGTTCCACCGGGATCAGGTGCAGCAGGATGATCGGGCCGGTGGGCCGGCCCGCGGGCGGGCGGGTCAGCCAGCCGTCCAGTTGCCAGCGCACCCGGTCGGCGACACCGTCGGCGGTCAGCGGTTCGGCGCAGCGCCAGACTCGCGACAGGTGCTCGCCGGTTTCGGTTTCGGCACGGATCTCCAGTCGGGTACAGGCCAGCGTGGCGGCCGACAGTGTCGCGCTCAGCCGGGTGGCCAGGAGCCGTCCGGCGAACGCGGCCCGGTCCACCCGGTCGATCGGCGGATCGCAGGGCAGCCGGACTTCCAGTTCGGGTGCGGGGCGCCGGGGCGCCGGTGGGCGTTCCGGTAGTGCGCGGGCCACCCGGTGCGCGAGTATCGCGTCTGTACCGAACCGGGAGGTCACCTGGGCCGGGGTCAGCTCGGCGAAATCGGCGATGCGGCGCAGGCCCAGCCGGTGCAGCAGATCGAGGAGCGCGGCTCGTTCCGCGGCCGCCGGACCGGGTTCGGCGGCCAGTTCCCCGATCGGCAGTGGCGCCAGGAACGTCGCGTCCTGCCCCGGCGGTACGAGAGTTCCGTGCCGGGCGGCGATGATCGCGGTGGGCAGTTCGTCGGCGACGCCCACCTTGGCCTCCACTCCGGCGGCCGCCAGTGCGGCGAGGAACCGGCGGGCCGCGGCCTCGGCGGAACCGAAGTAGCGGATGACGCCGCGTGCGGACAGTGCCAGCAGTCCGGGCCGCAGTACTTCCACACCGGAGGCGAGCGTATCGACGGTCGCCGCGACCGGTTCGAACAGCCGGGCATCGCGGTCCGGGTCCTGTTGGGCCACTGCCAGTTCCGGGCAGCGACCCTGTGCTTCGCGTTTACGCATACCGCGCCGGACCCCGGCCTCGCGGGCGGCGGCCGAGCAGGTGACGACCCGGTTCGCGTGCAGGACCGCCAGCGCTTGTTCCGGTGGCAGGCCCGCGCTCGCCGCC
>JABFXT010000885.1 GCA_013361595.1 Nocardia sp.
CGCAGCCGGTCGGTCCGTTCACCCGACACCGCGGCGACGATCAGTTCACGCACCTCGTGCCCGGGAAGGGCGGGATCATCGGGCAGGGCAACGAAAGTGCACGCGGCGCCGGTGAGCGTACGTGCCCGCTCGGCGACCAACTCGAGGATATCCCCGGGTTCTCCGCCCGCGAGCAGTTCGGTGGCGACGTCCCGGGTGGCCTCCAGCCAGTGCTGGCGCCGCCGGGACTGTTCGTAGAGGCGGGAGTTCTCGATGGCGATTCCGGCCGCCGCCGCCAAGGCCTGCACCACGACCTCGTCGTCCTCGGTGAACTCCTCGGCCCCGATCTTCTCGGTGAGGTAGAGGTTGCCGAACACCTCGTCGCGTACCTTGACCGGCACCCCGAGAAAACTGTGCATGGGCGGATGGTGCGCCGGAAAACCGACCGATGCCGGATGCTCGGCGATATTCGTGAGGCGGATGGGCCTGGGTTGCTGGATGAGCACCCCGAGTACTCCGTGACCGCGTGGTAGATCGCCGATCCGGACCCGGGTGGAATCGTCGATACCCTCGTACACGAATTCGGCCAGCCGGTCACCGGCCGACCCGGTACCGCGGACACCGAGCGCGCCGTATCCGGCATCGACCAGTTCGATGGCGGTGTGCACGATGGACCGGAGCGTATCGTCGAGATCCAGCCCGGCGGTGACGGACAGCATCGCCTCCATCAGGCGGTCCATCCGGTCACGCACATCGACGATCTGGGTGATCCGCTCCTGCACTTCGTCCAGTAGTTCGTGCAGCCGCAGCTGGGACAGCGTCTCGGTCACCGCCGGCCGGTCACTCGTCGCGGGCCCCTGGCGTTCCATACGCGGCATTCTTCCACCGGCTCCGCGTCCACCGCCACCGTCGAACCTGGTCACGGTCGGTTCCCGGGTCAGCTGCGCTCGGGCGGGATCATCTTGGTCGCGATGACCGCGGCCTGGGTCCGGCGTTCGACACCCAGTTTGGTGAGCAGCCGCGAGACATAGTTCTTGACGGTTTTCTCGGCCAGGAACATGCGACCGGCGATCTGCCGGTTGGTGAGTCCCTCGCCGAGGAGGGCGAGCAGCGTCCGCTCCTGCTCGGTCAACCCGGCGAGCGGACCCGTCGCGGTTTCCGCCTCGGCCCGGAACTTCGCCATCAGTGCGGCGGCCGCGCGGTTGTCCAGCAGGGATTTGCCGGCCGCCACTTCGCGAATGGCGCGAACGAGCTCCAGGCTGGTGATGTCCTTGACCACGTAGCCGCCGGCGCCGGCCAGGATGGCGTCGAGCATGGCCTGGTCGTCGGTGAAGGATGTGAGCATCAGGCACCGGAGGTCCCGGTTCGCCGAGAGCAGCTCCCGGCACAGTTCGATCCCGTTACCGTCCGGCAGCCGCACATCGAGAACGGCGACATCGGGCCGCAGCGCGGGAACCCGGGCGAGCGCCTGGGCGACGCCGGCCGCCTCACCCACGACCTCCAGGTCCGGTTCCGCCTCGATCAGGTCGGCCACTCCGCGCCGTACGATCTCGTGGTCGTCGACCAGAAACACCCTGACCATGGCGCTGCCCTTTCTCGGTACCGGGTACCGGTTGCCCCCAGCGTACGGAGCGAATACCGCTGATACCGCGGCATGGGCCCCGTATTCGGCGACGAACGGCACTTGACCGGCCGGCTGTCCTTGTGCAGGCCCGCGGGCGTGGTACGCGGACCGGGCCGCGCCGTCCACCCGGACCGGCGAGCCGCGCCGGTGTACCGGTCACGCGGCGAACCGGGAAGGCACTTGGTCAGCGGCGGCCGAGGGCATTCGGCCCTGTCCCTTTCTTTTCCGTGGTGGTGATCTGGTGGGAACCCACGACAGAGGAAGCGGGGAAACGAGGTGATCGGTCCCGGACTGTTCCCGGCCCACGGCGGGGGGCGGCGGATCGTTCCGCTGGAACGCGCCGAAGCATTACGCCTGCTCGCCACCGCGCCGTTCGGACGCCTCGTGTTCACCGCCGACGCGTTACCGGCGGTGCGGCCGGTGAATCATCTGATCGGCGACAACGGAAAGGTGATCGTGCGGACCCGGCCGTTCGCCGGGCTCGCCCCGACGGCATTCGGCAGGCCGGCGATCGTCGCCTATCACGCCGACGAGATCGATC
>JABFXT010000563.1 GCA_013361595.1 Nocardia sp.
GGCGATACTGATGTGATGCTCGGTGCGGAAGAGTTCGATCTCGTCACGGCTGTCGTTCGGCGCGATCTCGGCGAGGTGCGACGCGCACGCGAAGCCGGTGTCGATCTGGCGGATACCACCGCGCCGGGAGGCACCCTCACCGGTTGGGCCGCGGAATGGGGCAGCACCGAGATCCTCGCGTACCTGCTGGCCCAGGGAATCCCGGCGGAGCCGCGGGCGCTTTCGAGGGCCGCGGACAAGGGCCATACCGAGACGGTGCGGCTGCTGCTCGACCACGGCGTGAACCCGGATCTGCCGGCCGAGTGGCCGCCACTGTGCGCGGCGGCGTACAGCGGCTCGCCCGGGTGCGTCCGGGCACTCCTGCGGGCCGGGGCACGGGTCGATGTACGGATGGGACCGCAGGCCGGCGGTTCGGGCGGCAAAACCCCCCGGGAACTCGCCGAACTCCGTCCCGCGGAAGGCACGGCCGAGATCCTCCGGCTGCTCGAACGGTAGGCCGTGCCGGAGCGCGGCCGAGCGCCGGACCTACGGCGACGGGCGCACCGGAGCGCGCAAGCCGCCGGACGTCCCGCGCGCCCGTCGGGTTCGGCCACGGCGACACATGAGCCGTATCACAGGTTTTCGGTACAGGTATCCGGAGCGGATCCTGGAATAGTCGGAGAGAACAGTACCGACCCCGATCGCCCACCCGGATAGAACGAATGGTCCCCCAACCCAGCAGATATCCCACCGCCGCGACGCGGCTGTGGCACCTGCGCCCGTGGCACCGGAATCCGCTGTCACGTCCCGGAGATCGCCTCATCGGCTGGCTCGTCTGTGGCGCGCTGCTGGTGGCCGCCTGGGCAGTTCCGATAGCCGTCGTGATCGGCGTCCACGCGCACGGCGAGCTGAGCGAGTCCGCCGCCGAACGGGCCGCCGGGCGGCACCGCGTACCCGCGACCCTTCTGGAATCCGCTCCCTTCCCCAGCGAATACGACCTCGACCCCGCCACCGCGGCCACCTGGATCGCCGCGGGCACCCGCCATACCGGCGCCGTCCACGCCGCGGCGGGCTCGCACCGAGGTGAGATCGTCGACATCTGGGTGGACCGCGACGGCACACACACTTCGGCACCGCAGAGCGAATCGTCGGTCCGGTTCGACGCCACCCTCATCGCGATCTTCGCCTGGAGTGGCCAGCTCCTCCTCTACTGCGTTCCGGCGGTGACGGCCGCCGGCCGTGTCCGATCACGTCAGCTGGATCGGTGGGATACCGAGTGGGCTCGGCTGCACGCCGGATTCTGAACCGGCCCGTGCCCTCGCCGTCACCCGCGGGAGCGTCGGTTCGATGCCCGGAAACGTGTGTTCAGCGCCCGGCCGCGACGGTCGGTGACTCACGCGCGGACCATCGGTCGGTCAGCCGGTGAGTATCGCGCGCGCCGATTCGGCGAGCCGAGCGGGTCGCTCCGACAGCTCCGTCACGTCGATATCCTGTGCACCCATCACCCCGGCCCGGAAACGGGCCGCCACCCCCTCCGCGATGGCTGCCAGTCGCCACAGCGCGAAGGCCTGGTAATAGGGCAGATCGTCGAGAGACCGGCCGGTGGTGTCGGCGTATCGCGTGAGCAGCGTATCGATATCGAGATAGCCGTCGGCGGGGGTGGGCGCCCAGCCGAACGGTTCGGCCGACGTCCAGGCGGCGGTGAGCCAGCCGATATCGGCCATGACATCGCCGACGGTCCACAGTTCCCAGTCCAGGACCGCCCGGACTGTTCCGTCGGCCCCGATCAGCAGGTTGCCCGGGCGGAAGTCGCCGTGGGTGATCCCGGTCCAGCGTTCGCCGGGCATCCGCCGGGTGAGGAGGTCGTGCACCTCCCAGACGGGGCCGGGGCCCACCGCACCGGCGGTGAGCTGGCGGTGCCACCGGCGCAGCTGACGTTCCAGGTAACTGCCGGGTCTGCGCAACTCGGCCAGCGGCCCGGTGGTGGTGTCGACCGCGTGGACGGCCACGAGCGTGTCGACGATGTCCCGGGAGGCGGCGGCGCGGCTCGCCCGGGGGATCGCGGCGGCAGTCACGGGGTCGTCGGGCACGATCCCGTCCACGTTCGCCATGACGTAGAAATCGGATCCGGTGACGGCGTGGTCGGTGCAGCAACCCAGAACAGGGGGCACGGGAACCGGACTGCCGGCGAGCAGGTCGAGGATCCGGAACTCCCGGACGACATCGTGCGCGGAGGCGAGAACGTGTCCGGTGGGCGGTCGGCGTAGCACCCAGCGAGCGCCGGACTCGTCGTGGACACGGTAGGTCAGGTTGGAGCGGCCACCGGTGATCAGGTCGAACCGCAGGGGTGGCACGGCCGCTGGGACGTGTTCGGCGAACCAGGCGGTGACCCGCTCGATATCGATACCGGCGGCGACACCCGGGACCACCGGCAGGTCACTTTCGTCCTGGACCATCGATTCGCCATCTCCTCCGAGCTCTGCCACCGATGCCGTACCGCGGGGCATCCGGTATCGCCCAGTCTGCTACAAATGAGACGTTTCTCGCTAGTGACCCATATCGAGGACCGGCCACTGTTCGCCGGTCACCGCACCGTCGCGATCGGCTGCCGACAGCAAGGAGCCGCCCGGATCGTCGATCCAGGCGGCTCGCACGGCCTCGGCCGGGCCGCCGCGGACGCGGCGACGGCACGGGAAAGCTACCCGCCGGGCAGGTAGCAGCGATCGTTGGGCAGCACCTCCACCGTTACCGCGGGAACTCTCACCTCGGCACCCGATTCCCATTGAGGCACAGCGCTTATCGGGCGGGCATACCCGTGGAAGCGGATCGGTCGGCCGGGCCGCCCCTCGGACCGGCACCTCGGATCACCGGCAGGACCCGTCCGACCGGAACACTAGTAGCCCTTCGCCGCCCGGTTGGTCGACGCCCGGCGTTCGGCTTCCTTGGCCTGGACTCGTTCTTCCTCGGCACGCACGGCGGCATAACTCTCACGTTCGCGGATCAGCCACTCCGGCGGTTCCGCGAGGAAGGCGGCGATCTCGTCCGCGGTGAGGGCGTCGGACACCCCGGCCCGGGTCAGACCAGTGTTGGAGATACCGAGCTTGCGCGCCACGATATCGCGCGGGAACGGCCCGGTGCGGCGCAGCTCGGTGAGCCACTGCGGAGGATTCTCCCGGAGCTCGTCCAGCTCGGATCGGGAGATCGGGTTGTTCCGGAACTCTTCGGGAGCCGCCGGGAGATAGATGCCGAGCTTGTTCGCCGCGGTCAGCGGCTTCATCATCTGCGGTTTCTTGTCCAGGCTCACCCGGACAGCGTATCGGGCCGCCGAGCCGGTCCGGACTCCGCGGTGCCATACGCTGGCCGGTATGAGCCGGTTTTCCTCGATCGATATGCAGCGCCTGCGCTGGTTCGTGGCAGTCGCGGAGGAACTGCACTTCGCCCGCGCCGCGAAGGCATTGCACATCTCCCGTCAGAAACTCAGCCACACCGTCATCGACCTGGAGGCCGAGCTCGGCACGAAGCTTTTCGTCCCCGGGGCACAACCGACCCAGCTGACCGACACGGGCCAGGAGCTGCTGTGGGAGGCGCGCGAGGTCATCGCGCGCGCCGAGAACGAGGCGGACCGCACCGTGGACACTGCCCCCGCCGCCCTGCGGGTCGGTTTCGTGCCCGGCGTCACCGTCACGAAATGGGAGCGGATCTGGGGCCGGCGGTTCCCGGACATCCCGCTCGAGCTGGTCGCCGTCGCCCAGGCCGACCAGGAACCGGCCCTGCGCGAGGGCCGCGTCGACATGTGCTTCGTCCGCCTACCGATCGACCGCGACGGAATGAACGCGATCCCGCTCTACCGTGAGCTGCCGGTCGTCGTGGTACCCAAGGACCACGCGATCGCACTGTTCGACGAGGTCGGCATGGCCGATCTCGCGGACGAGCGCATACAGGACACCGCCGATATCGACACCGTCGCGGCCGCCGTCGAACTCGTCGCCGCGGGAGTCGGCGTCGCCATCGTGCCCCATTCGATCGCCCGCCTGCACCACCGGCGCGACCTGGTCTACCGCACAGTGACCGATACCGGCGACACCGAAATCGCCCTGGCCTGGCCGCAGACCCTGACCGTCGACGCGGCCGAAGAGTTCATCGGCGTCGTGCGCGGCCGCTCGGAACGCAGTTCCCGATCCCCCGCCGGAAAGGACACCGAACCGGAACCGCGGAAGCCGCGTCCGGCAGGGCAGCGACCGCGTCCCGCGCGGAAACCGGTCCCCGCCAAGAAGAAGCCGGCACGGGGTCGCAGACGCTAGCACGCTCCACCCGCCGATCGGCGGTGAGACGAACCGGGACGGCCGATCGGCGGCGCTCGGCACAACCGGGCAGCTACCGTTGTGTGAGGAGGCGCGATGGGTGGCACGCCGATTCGGCCGAGGCCGCTGACCGACCTCGAGGTGGAGGTCGTGACGAATCTGTTGTCGGCGAGTCGTCACGACTCCGCCGAATATATTGCGCAGATACCGTATTCACGAGTGGTGTCGACCTGGGGGGCCGGGTCGCCCAGCGTCGATGTCGAGGTCGACCCGGGTGCCGTCGCGGCGGACGGTGTCATGGACGGGATATTCGCGAACGGAGCGGTCACCGACCCCGCCGGGAGGCCGATCGGTGAGGTGATCATCTGGGTCGAAGCGGGACGGCTGAGCGGGATCGAGTACGCCTGGTACACCGACGAAAGACCCACGCGGTTGCCCGATCCCGACCGGATCGACCTCCGGTAGCCGCGCCGGGGCCGCACTCGCCCTCGGTAGGCACACCGATGTCGACAGTACGACGGCCGGATCCGCGGACGTACCGTTTCACCATCAGGCCTCGAGGACGACGGGCAGCCGCCGCAACCCGTGGAGCGCGCGGGAAGGCAGCGGAGCTTCCTTGCCCGCGATATGGGCGTCCGGATACCGTTCGAAGAAGCGCTGGACTGCGATGGTCGCTTCCGCCCGAGCCAACGCGGCGCCGATACAGAAATGGATCCCCGCGCTGAAGGTGAGGTGGCGATGAGGTTCCCGGCGCCGGGGATCGAACACGTGCGGATGGGTGAAGATCTCCGGATCGCGGTTCGCCGCGGCCAGCAGCACCACGATCGGGGTTCCCGCGGTGACGGCCCGACCGGCCAGCCGGGTATCGGTCACGGCGACCCGGACGACGTACTGGACCGGGGCATCGTAGCGCAGGGACTCCTCGATCACCGCCGTGTAATCACCGTCGCCGGGCCGCAGGTGCGGCTGCCGCAGCAGCGTGTGCAGGGTGTTCCCGAGCAGATGCGTGGTGGTGCCGAAGCCGCCGACGAGCAGCATGCTGCAGGTGGCGATGGCCTCGCGCAGGCTGAGTTGCGCCGGGCATTGCCGCGTCAGAGCGGCGATGAGCCCGGGCCCCTCCGGATCGGCACGGGTCAGGCGCTCCCGGAAGTACGCTGTCATCTCGGTGACCAGGGCCCGGGAACGCTGCCGTTCCTCTGCTGTTCTTGCTCCGTCCAGCAACGAGGCGAGCACATTTCCCCACGCGGCGAAGCGCGGAGCCTCGGTATCCGGCAGTCCGAGAATATCCGAGATCATCGCCATGGGAACGGCTTCGGCGTAGCCGGTGATCAGGTCGGTGACCCGGCCACGGGGCAGCTCGTTCAGACAATGGCCGGCAATCTTCTCGATGCGGGGCCCGAGATCGGCGAGTTCGCGCCGGTGGAATGTGGGAGCGACCAGGGATCGCAGCTCGGTATGCCGTGGTGGTTGCAGCTTCAGGAAGGAGTCGTCGACCGGATGCACCAGTGTGACGTCGCCGGTTTCGTTGCGGCGGCGGGCCGACGCCCCGATGGGCGCCGGGCCGAAATCGCCGCTGGTGAGGACCTGATGGCACGTCGCGTGGGAGGCGGTGAAGAGCAGTCCGCGGCGGCTGGTGGCCAACGCGCCCCGGGCGCGGATCTTCTCGTACTGCCGGTGCCGGTCGGCCCCGGGCCGGGCCCAGAGGATCCGGGCTCCGGGGTCACCGCGCAGAACATCGGAGAAGATCCGGGCCTTCTCCAGAGATATCGTCGCCATGGTGGGTGCCGCCCGCCCTAGGCACCGACCGCTTCGACGGGCGCCGGCCGGGCGGGATGGTAGCTGGACCAGTAGTACTGGCGATAGAAGTTCTCGGCCAACGTCACCCAGGTGTCCAGCTGATCACGATCGCCCAGGAAACGATGCATATTGACCAGCAGCCAGCTCCACACCGCCTGACTGTCCCGGCAGTTGTCGCAGTCTCCGGTGGTGGCGCAGTACTGCACGCTGTGATCGGTCCGGTAGGCGTTGAAACGGCCGACGATCGGATGCCCCTCGGTCAGCCGCTGGGCGTGCGCCGGGTGATCGTTGCTGATACTCGGACAGGTCTCCGCACCGAAGGTGCCCCAGTGCGTGCGACCGGTGACCAGTGTGCGGAAGTAATAGGGGTCTCCGATGACGGTATCGGGATAGGTCTCGCGCATACGAGTCATCTCCTCGATCGCCCGTTCCTCATTGTGCAGTCGCGCAGTGGGATCGGTGCCGTTATCGCTGTAGTAACCGAAGTTGATCTGGTTACCGTTGTCGGCGATGGCCTGCACGGTGCGTTCGAGGTACGGCATCCCGGCCTCGCTGAGGGTGTAGACCCAGGTGGCCCGCGGGTCGCCGGCGTAGGTGCGCAGCGCTTTGCCGAACAGGCCGCTCATCCGCCGGCCGTTGGGTCCGTGACCGCGTAATTGGTCGTCCACCGGACCACCACCCCACAGCGAGACCGCGATGGCGAGATCTTCCAGGCCGTCGTAGGGTATCGGCCGCGTCCCGTTCGTCACCACGGTGACATTGCGGATGGTCTCGGCGAACACGCGGACACGATCCAGGACCAGCGCCGGCTCACCGCCGATCAGCAGTGTGCTGGTGATCTTCTTGGAATCGCGCAGGTCTTCGGCGAATGCGCGGATCGAGTCCAGATCCCGGATCTCGACGCTCTGTTTGTCCATATCGTGTTCGAAGAACCAGCACCCCTTGCACCGCAGGTTGCAGGCGTCGGTAACCCACACCTCCACCGTGCGGATACCGCGGGCTACTTCGTTCACGCGCATCAATCGTGCCGCCAATGCCGGATCTTCTTGCGCCAGCTCGAATGCTCTGGTTACAATGCGTTCCTTACTCGGCCTGACTTCCAGAAAAACGGGCTGGGACACGACATCCTCCTCGGGGCGATGCGGCAAGTTTTGCGCGATGCTGGATGTCACCGGTGAGTCGGACATGTCGAAAATCGACAGCGCTCCCGATGCGCTGCCGATCCATGGGATCGGCAGATGGGTTGGCGAGAATGCGGATACGAAGCGGTCTTACGGTTCTGGGCTCGTTAGCGCTACAAATGATTCTAGGACAAACCCTGATACAGCGTGATCATTCCGCGCTATAACTGGCACTCTTGACGATTCACGCTCGTCTCGCCGGATAGATTACGGCGCAATGGTATTCAAGCAGCAAATTCTACGCACCCAACAGCGGGCCCGGGACACAGCACGAGGAAGAACGCCGATCGTTCGCGGCGCGGCCGCGAACGGCCGCACCGCGACGAGGTCACAGGCCGAGCG
>JABFXT010000063.1 GCA_013361595.1 Nocardia sp.
CGCGGGGGCGGGTAGGCGTTCGCCGAGCAGCGCCATCCGCGCCGCCAGTGGGCGTCCGGCGGCCGCGGCGACCAGGGCGGCCGCGCCACCGTCGGGCATCAGGCCGATATTGATGAAGGCCAGCAGCAGGTAGGAGTCCGCTTCGGCGTAGACCAGATCGGCGGCCAGCGCGATACCGACACCCACTCCGGCGGTCGCACCGCGCAGGCGGACGATCACCGGGACCGGTAGGTCGACGATGGCGCGGACGAGCCGGTTGGCGGCATCCATCACCTGGTCGGGGGTGATACCGCGGGCACCCTCCGCGGCGCTGGCGGCGAGGTCGGCGCCGGTGCAGAAATCGCCGCCCTCACCGGTGAGCACGACCACCCGCACGGCCTGGTCCTGTGCCGCGGCGAGGAAGGTATCGCCCAGTGCGACCATGGAGTCGTAGTCGAGCGCGTTCTTCCGTTTGGGCTTGGTGAGGGTCACCCGCAGTACTCGGCCGTCCTGCACGGCGGAGAAACCCGCCGGCTGCGTCGCAGGGGAAGGTGTGGGGGAATCTGTGTCGACCATGCGCGCTCCATCGGGTGCGGTCCGGTGCCAACCGGGTGGCGAATAGCGGTTAACGTTGCGAATTGTGGTTAACTTAGGTTGACTTGTCGGGCGCTGTCAACACCGGCGGCGCCGCCGAGGCGAACGGAGAATGCATGGTCGCGGATAGCAGCCGGGTGGACCCGGTGCGCGTGCGTCCGGCCGACCGTGGCAACGGCCAGGGCGGGCGGCGCCGGCCCAAGGACCGCAAGGTGCAGATCATGCGTGCCGCGGCCCGGGCCTTCAGTGAGCGTGGCTACTATCCGGTCGGCGTGGACGAGATCGCCGCCGAGGTCGGGATCTCGGGTCCCGCACTGTACCGCCATTTCGCCAACAAGTACGCCCTTCTCGTCGCGGCGGCGGAGGAAGGCGCGCGGCAGCTGCTCGAGGCCGCGCGCGCCGCGGACGATCCCGGGGCGAGCCCGGACGCACGCCTCGACGCCTTGATCCGGGCCGTCGCCGAGCACACCATCGAGATCCGTCGTGAGGCCGGTCTCTACCGGTGGGAGGGCCGCTACCTGGAGCAGCCCGACCGCGCCCGGATCCGCACGCTGTACAACGAGATCAACAACGCGTTCGCCGCGCCGATCGAGGAACTGCGCCCCGGCGCCCCGCCGGAGGACATCGCCCTGCTGGCCGCGGCCGTACTCAGTGTGATCGGCAGTATCTCGGCCCATCGCACCGCGCTGTCGAGCGCCAAACTCCATCCGTTGCTGCACGATATGGCCTGGTCGATCGTGCGCACCGAGCTACCGCCGGCACCCGGCGCCGGCGAACCGGACAACACCCCGCGTGGTCTGCCGGTGACCTCCAAACGTGAACAGTTGCTCACCGAAGCGATCCGGATCTTCGGCCGCCGCGGCTATCACGAGGCCAGTATCGAGGAAATCGGCGCGGCTGTCGGGATCAACGCCTCCAGCGTCTACCGGTACTTCAGCAGTAAATCCGATCTGCTGGCCGCGGCCTTCCACCGCACCGGCGACCGGCTGGCCTTCGCCATCACCGAGGCGCTGGCCGAGGCCAGCGGGCGTGCCGACGCGGTCGACAAGATCGCCGACCGCTATGTCCGGCTCAGCTTCACCATGCCGGAGATCATGCCCGTGTACTACGCGGAGTTCCCGAATCTGCCACCGGCCGAACAGCACAAACTCCGTGCCATTCAGCGGCAGAACGTGCACGAATGGGCCAACCTGCTCGACGGCGACCCCACCGAGGCCCGCTTCCGGGTGCATTCGGCGATCGGCCAGGTGATCGATGTGGGCCGGTTGATCCGCTTCGATTCCCGGCCACCGCATACCGCCCGGGTGCACGCCCTCATGATGGCGGTGCTGCTCGGATCTCCGAACGCCTGACCGGTATTCGTCCGAGCGCGCGGACCGTACGGGCGCGTCTCGGGTGGTCGTCGACTCTGTGTCCGTACGCCGGCGACCGCGTTGTGCTGCGCTCGATTTCGTCCGGCGTGGTTCTCGCCGCCGGGGAGCGCGCCCGCCTCGCCCGGAACGCCGGGTTCAGCCGTGCCGGAACCGGAAAACCGTGCGTGTCAGGCGCAACCGCCGGCCGTTGCGGTTGAAGCTGGACAGGCCCAGCGGTTCGCCGTACCGGTTGCGCGCGATGGACAGGGTCCGGCTGAATTCGCGTAGCCCGTGGACGCCGTGGCTGTGGCCCTGCCCGTATTCGCCGATCCCGCCGAACGGCAGCGCCGGAATACTGGCGTAGGTGGTGGCGGTATTGACCGTGACCACTCCGGCCCGCAGCCGTTCGGCATAGACCTCGACCTCGGCGATATCGCGGGTGAACACCGATACCGCGATACCGCGTCCGGCATCGTTGATCCGGGTCACCGCGTCGTCGAGATCGCGCACCTTGTTCACGATGAGGATCGGGCCGATGCCCTCCTCGGTGATGGCGATGCTCTCCTCCGGTACATCCACCAGCACGATCGGCTCGACATAGGGTTCGCGAATCGAATCCAGCCCGCCGACCACCGCGCGTCCGCCGCGGGCCAGCGCGTCCCGGACCTGTTTGCGTACCACCTCGGTCTGCGATTCCAGGATCATCGGCCCGTAGGACGAGCGGCGGTCCCCGCCGGGTTTGAGCGCGCGGGCCCGCTGGACCACGAGGTCGAGGAACTGGTCGTAGACCGAGGCCGCGACATACGCCCGCTGGACGCCGGTCGCGTTCTGCCCCGCGTTGGCCATCGCCCCGAATATCGCGGCGTCGGCGGCATCGTCGAGCTTCGCGTCGACGTGCACGATCATCGCGCCTTTACCGGAGTTCTCGACCACCACCGGGGTCATGGTCCGGGCGCACAGTGAGATCACTTCACGGCCTTCGGCTTCGGGCCCGGCGTAGGCGATCTTGTCGACGCCGGACCGGCACAGCGCGGCCGCGGTGGAATCGTCGCCGGTGACCGCGGTCAGGACGGGCCGATCCGCGGCGACCTCACGCCAGGTATCGGCCAGCCACAGCCCGGTGCCGCTGGTCACCGCGTGTGGTTTGAACACCACCGCGTTGCCGGCGGCCATGGCGTAGGCGATCGAACCCATCGGTGTGAAAACCGGGTTCTGCCAGGGGCCCAGGACGCCGATCACGCCGAGCGGCAGGTAACCGACCGAGGCGCGCTGGTTGCGGGTCAGCCAGTTGGAGGCCAAGGGGCTGCGGCTCAGCGCCCGTTGCGCGTTGCGGGCCGCCCAGTCCAGGTTCTCCACGGCGAGCATGACCTCGATCGCCGCGTCGGCCTCGGGTTTACCGGTTTCCTCCCGCAGGATCTCCACCAATTGCGCGGCCCGGCGCGCTATCACCCGTTTCCACTCCAGCAGCAATCGTTTACGGGTTCCGAAACCCGCTGTCGACCACCAGCTCTCGATAGTGCGCGCGGCGTGGACCGCGCGTTCGAGATCGCTGGGACCGGCAACGGCGTAACTGCCCACGACCTCGCCGGTCCGGGGGTCGTGGGATGTGAGCACGCTCGGTCGGCCGGATCCTCCCGAACGCGCCGCCACCTCGGGCTGCGCGGTATCGGCCATGAAAATCAGATTATGGTGGTGCGGTAGCGCCGACAAGGTGCCGTTACTGCCCATCGACTGTCCCTGCACCGCCGACCAGGGTGGATAACCGGCCACAGCGCTGCTGTGAGCAAAGGCACAATTGATTCGACCCGGCTCGGGGTAGAGGCGGCGCTCCGGCGCCCCGGATCCGAGCCGGTAACATCGCGCCCGGCGCCAGGGATCATCCAGGGGGATACCGATGCGCCGGTCACCCCGCAGCCCCATCAGGCCGATAGTGGAGAGTTGATGCCGAGTTCGAACGAAGCCGGAGCAGCCACCGGCGAGAATGCCCCGCCGATTGTTTCGGTGGATTCCCGCCCGCCCGCTGTGGACATACCGGACTCCGGGGCCGGCCGCGCAGCGGCGGCTCCCGTGCCCGTCCACACCAACGGCCACGGCTACGGCCCCGCCGCGACGGCCACCACGGACGCGGTCCGGGTGGAGGACATCACCAAATCCTTCGGTGATGTGCACGCGTTGCGCGGGGTGAGTTTCTCGGCCCCACGCGGCACGGTGCTCGGCATCCTCGGACCCAACGGGGCGGGCAAGACCACCAGCGTCAAGATCCTGTCCACGCTGCTGCGTCCCGATTCGGGGACCGCCGTCGTGGCCGGTCACGATATCCGCAAGGATCCCGCGGGGGTGCGCCGGTCGATCATGATGACCGGCCAGTACGCCGCCCTCGACGAGAACCTGTCGGGCCGTGAGAATCTGGAGCTCTTCGGCCGGTTGATGGGCCTGGGCAAATCGTCGGCCCGTAAACGCGCCGATACGCTGCTCGCCGAATTCGACCTCGTGGCCGCCGGCCGCCGTCCCGTGCGGCAGTACTCCGGCGGTATGCGGCGGCGGGTCGATATCGCCTGCGGTCTGGTGGTGCGGCCGGAGGTGGTGTTCCTCGACGAACCGACCACCGGTCTCGACCCGCGCAGCCGTCAGGGGGTGTGGGATCTGGTGAGCGCGCTGAAAGCGCAGGGCATCACCGTGCTGCTCACCACCCAGTACCTGGAAGAAGCCGATGTGCTGTCGGACAACATCATCGTGATCGACAAGGGCACGGTGATCGCGGAGGGCACCGCCGACGAACTCAAGGAGAAAACCGGCGGCAGCTACTGCGAGATCGTGCCGCTGGACCCCACCCAGCTGGGCCGGGCCGCCGACGCCCTGGGGGATCTGGTTCCGCCTGCCCATGCCGCCGATCTCGCCGGGGCCGAGCGATTGTCCATCCCGGCGCCGGATGGTGCGGCGACCCTGGCCGAGGCTTTGCGCCGCCTGGACGCCGCCGGTATCGCGCTGGCCGATATCGGGCTGCGCCGCCCCTCGCTCGACGATGTGTTCCTGTCCATCACCGGCCATACGGGTGGCGGCCGGCAGGGCGGCCCCGCGTGAGCCGGTCGGGCCCGGAGACGGTGACGCGGCAGAATCACGCGGTGCCCGCGACCGCGCGCGGAGAACAGAGCGTGGCCGCTGCCGCGGTGGCCCGCCCCGACCTGTTCGCGGACCTCGCGCGCACCCGGCTGTCCTCGTTCGCGCAGTGGCGGGCGCTGACCGGACGCGTCGTCTGGACCATGGCCACCAAGGGCGAAATGATCGCCGCGATCGTGATGCCACTCGTCTTCACCGTCGGTTTCTATCTGCCGCTGCGCTACGTGATGCAGTTCCAGGGCATCGACTACGCGCAGTTCGTCATGCCGATCGTGGTGCTGCAGACCATGGCGTTCACCATGATGTCCAATGCCCAGCTGGCCGCCGTCGAGGCGCTCACCGGGTTCAGCACCCGGTTGCAGACCATGCCGATCGGCCTGCTGGTACCGCTGACCTCGCGTATCGCGGCGGGCCTGGTCCGCTCGACCGTCTCGCTGATCGCGGCCCTGATCTACGGACATGTCATCGGATTCGAATTCACCGCGGGCTGGGGCCAGACGGTGGGTTTCTGCGCCTTCGCGATCGCCGTCGGCACCGTGCTGGCCGTCGGTGCGGACGGGCTGGGCAGTCTGACCAAGAGTCCCGCTTCGCTGAGCCAGGCGCTGACCCTGCCGACCTTGATCTTCGGCATGATGTCGTGCGGCTTCGTTCCGGAGACGGGCTTCCCCGAATGGGTCCGGCCGTTCGTGCGCAACCAGCCGATCACCCAGTTCGCCTACGCACTGCGCGATATGGCCGGGGACGGCGTGACCTGGGGGGTGCTGCGCGTGGGATTGCTGTGGCTGATCGGCGCGGCCGCGCTGTTCACCCCGTTCGCGGTATGGGCGAGTGTGAGGCGGTCATGAGGGAGTCAGGCCCGGAGGCGGTAGTGCGATACCTTCGCCTGCGCTTCGGCCTCCGCATCAGCATGTTGACCGACCGTAGGTCTCGCACCGACGCAAGGGGCACGGTATGAGTGTTATCGAAGGACCCCCTGCGATCGGAACCGAAGAGCCGCCGGTGCGTATCGCCGCGCTCGACCTGCCACGGGTGGAACCGCGGTCGGAGCGGTCGCCGGTGGTGTGGGCGGCGCACAGTTCCATCGAGTGCAAACGACTGCTGACGGCCTGGCTGCGTGACCCGGCCACCACCATTCAGACGATCGTGTACCCGGCGCTGACCCTGGTGATGTTCTGGATCGTGCTCGACGATTCCATCTCCGGTTTCACCGGGAAGCCCGCGGTCTACGGCACCGTCCCGATGATCACGCTGGTCGCGGCGATGACGGGTGCGGTGGTCAGTGCCCTGGGCTTCAAGGTCGAAAAGGCCACCGGCCTGCTCGGCCGGTTCTGGACCATGCCGATCCATCGTGCGGCGGGTCTCACCGGCCGGCTGCTCGCCGAGACGATCCGGATCACGATCACGACGATCATCATCATCGCCGTGGGTTTCGCGCTCGGATTCCGTTTCGACCAGGGACCGTGGGCCGCGCTCGGGCTCATGGGGATCCCGATCCTGTTCGGGTTGGCGTTCGCCGTTTTCATCACCGCGCTCGCGACCATCTCCGAAGGCCCGCTGCTGGTCCAGCTGGTCGGCATCATCATGAACCTGCTGCTGTTCTTCAACTCCGGTTTCGTTCCGGTGCTCGCCTATCCGAGCTGGCTGCGATCGACAGTGGAGAACCAGCCGATGAGCTGTGCCATCGAGGCGATGAAGGGACTGTCCTACGGCGGTCCGGTCGCGGAACCGCTCGTCGACACGCTGCTGTGGGTGGCCGGGGCCGTGCTGGTGTTCGGTTACCCGGCGATCCGCGGCTACCGGAAGGCCGCCGAGAGCAGCGGCTGATCGTGGCGGGCTACTTCCGGGATCCGGTCTCGGAAGTAGCCGGCGCGAACGGGTAGCCCACCCAGCGGTCGCGGTTGGTCCAGCCGACGAGGTCGTAGCGCCAGCGGAACGGCCAGGTACGGGAGACGGTGTTGAACAGCACCGCGCCCAGCGCCGCGTAATCGTCGTGAGCCGACAGCAGCGCACGCTGCCCACGCGGTGTGGCCGAGAAGAAGGAGTCGAACATGGCGAGCGATTGTTCGGTGGTCAGCCGGCCCAGCCCCCACAGTCCGCGCATCCGCATCCAGTAGGTGAGACGGGCCCGCCACGGCCACAGCGCGGCGATCGGATCCGCCCCGGCCAGAATCGCGGCGATCGCTGTATCGGCCAGCGCGAACGAATCGGCGACACTGTAACCGGTACACGGGTGCATCATTCCGCCACGCGAGCCGTAGGGCACCACCCGGCCGACCCCGTTCTTCGGCGGCGGGGTGTCCAGTGGATAGTGCGCGGCCTCGCTCGGCTCCGCACCGGTCAGTTCGATACCGTGCGCGGCCAGCCGCGCGAGGGTGCGTTTACGGAGTTCGTGCTGGGGCATACCGCCGCGCAACCCGAGGCTGGTCTCCTCGAAGATCACCGTGCCGTCACCGAGCGGTACGGCGTACAGGAACGACGGCGGCTCATCGGGTCCGGCGCCGTTCTCCGGCCGCCAGTCCAGCAGCAGGCCCTCGCCCTCGCCGACCATCG
>JABFXT010000849.1 GCA_013361595.1 Nocardia sp.
CGCGCACAGCACGACAGCGGTCACCGGGCGGACGATTCCCGTCCGCCCGGTGCCGAAGTATCCGAATCCGATGAGCCCGACGAGGAAGAGCACCACTCCGCCGTACAACGCGACCAGGGGTATCCCGGTGAGCGCGTCGGTGAGCGTGTGCTCGCTCTCGTCGCCGACATAGGACAGCACCTTCTTCAGCCCGAGTGAGAGCGCGATGATGCCGACGATCATCGGGAAGTGCCAGAAGGTGTAGCAGGTCCGGGCGATCTCGATCTGGCGCGCCCCGGTGGCTCCGCGCAGGGCGTGCTCGACCCGCAGCGCGTCGGTATCGAAGTAGGCCCACCACAGCAGACCCGACACCACGAGTCCGAGCATGGCCGCGACCACGATCGGCCAGGAGACCGGGAGCCCGGCGACGCCGATACCGATGGCGACGATCGATTCGCCCAGCGCCACGATGATGATCAGTCCGTGGCGCTCCGCGAAATGACCGGGGGAGTTCAATCGCCAGTCGTTGCCCGCGAAATGCGTCCACAGATAGTCGCCGCCGATTGCCGCGATCCACAGGCAGATCTGTACGGTGCCGCTGGTCGTCGCGGCGATCACCAGCAGGGTGGTACCCACGGTGATGGAACCGAGCGCCCACCGCAGCACCTGCCCGCGCAACTGGGCATCTTCGCTGCTGGCCAGCCAGAACATCGTCAGATGTACCAGCCGGACCAGCAGGTAGGCCATCGCGAAGACCAGTGGCCCGTACCAGCCGCCGGGTTTGTCGTCGAAGGCCTCGGGGATCGTGATCGCCGCCAGGAAACCGCCACCCATGGCGACGAACATGGCTACCCGGGTCACGCCTTCGTCGGCACGCACCACATTGCCGAGCCAGGCGTAATCGATCCATACCCACCAGAGCACCGCCAGTACCAGCAGCGAGCGCAGCATATTGAGCGCTGTCGGCTCCTCGGCCGCCAGATCGGTGACCATGGTGAAGGCGAAGACGAGGACCAGGTCGAAGAAGAGTTCCAGCTGAGTGACCGTGGCGTCCTCGCCCATGGGCTGGATCCGGCCGCGCCGCGTGAGACCTCGCATCGCCCTATGGTGGCAGCATCCGGGCTGCCCGGGCGTGGTTCGCCGGGACGAGGTGGGCGCGTCGCGGGGGTCAGACCAGGTCGTAGGTCTCGGATTCGGGGAACTGTTCGGCGTAGGCGACGAAGTTCTCCACCAGCGCCTCGTAGGATTTGCGAACCGATTTCTTGAGCAGGAATCCGGGGACCGGCAATGGCATGTACTGCTCCACGTGCAGCAGGACTCGGCTACCGGATTCGCCCGCGGTGACCTCGAAGTATCCGCCGCCCTTGATGCCGCGGGTGCTGTCGGAGACCTCCCATGACATCCGGTTCTCCGACCAGTCGAATTCCCAGACCTGCATATCCGGTGTGGCGTTGACCCCGACCTGGATGAACATCCGGCGCGGCCGGCCCTCGTCGTCGCGTCCGGCGACCCGCGCGTCCGCGAAATCCGGTGACCACTCGGACAGCATTTCGACCGCCATCAATGCGTCGATCACCTGGCCCGGCTCGGCAACGACGTCGAATCTGATATCGGTCTTCGTACGCATTTATCCCTCGCACCCCCGGTATTACGAATCGGCCACGATTCTCTCTTGGGGGTCGCGTGATCGTCAACACTCGGGTTCGGACCGGCGGCGGTACCGCACGCGGGCATACCGGCCACAAATGTTTGCGGGGCCGGTTCCGGACCGGGATGCGCGGGCCTGCCGGGTGGGCAGGTCAGGGTGTTCGTTCGACTGTCGCGTCCGGGCCGGGAAAGACCAGGGATTCGTGGCCGTCGTCGAAACGCACCAGATACGGCGGCGTTCCGTCGCGGCCGTGGACCTCCATGATCTCGCCCTCGTGGTCGACTTCGCCGACGGTGTGCCCGTGCACGTGCAACCGGTCTCCGACGTTTGCCATCATGCAGCCCATTATTCGGCGACTATGGCGGGCATCACAACCCCGGTCGAATTGCTATTGCACATCTCTGTGGCGCCGGTGTTCGATTCCGGCGCATTCGTCCGCCGTTCGGTGGCTCGAATTCCCGGCGGTCGCGGCAGTCGATTCGATCCGCGCCGGCCGTGCCTATCTCTTGACACCACTACGGCTGTAGTACTACATTCAAACCACTTCAACCGGAGTGAAAGAGATAAGGCGGTACCTCATGCGAAAGCTCGTCTACTACGTGGGCGCCTCCCTCGACGGCTATATCGCCGGACCCGGCGGGGAGATCGACTTCTACCCGCTCGGCGACGATATGGCCGCGTGGATCAATGCCCGCTACCCCGAATCCGTCCCCACGCATATCCGGGAGCACGCGGGTATCGCACCCGATACCCCGAACCGGCACTGGGACACCGTGGTCATGGGACGCGGCACCTACGAACCCGCGCTCGAGGTGGGGATCGCCAGCCCCTACGCCCACCTGAAGCAGTACATCGTCTCCACCACCCTGGACCGCGTCGACGACCCGGAGGTGGAACTGGTGCGTACCGACCCGGTCGAGCTGGTGCGGCGACTGAAGAAAGAAGAGGGGCCGGCCGGCAAGGACATCTGGCTCTGCGGCGGTGGCACGCTCGCCGGGGCGCTCATCGACGAGATCGACGAGCTCGTCCTCAAGAGCTATCCGGTCCTGGCCGGTACCGGGGTGCCGGTCCTGAGCGGCGCGTTCCGGCCTTCCCTGTTCGCTCCGGTGCGTCGGTAGGAGTTCGGGAACGGTGCGCAGGTCACCTGGTTCGAGCGAGCCTGAGCGGCGTGTGCGCGCGGACCCGGACGACCCGCGCGTGCGGCGAGTGCGCGAGCAGGTAAACGTGACGTCATACGGCTGTGTGTTATTCCACAACCAGGGCGGATACTCCCGGAGCAGCGTGACCGACATCGGTACGCTGTTGCACTGATCGCCTGTTCGCTGACATTGGAGGACCCCTCGTGGCACTCGTTGTCCAGAAGTACGGAGGATCCTCGGTAGCCTCTGCCGACCGGATCCGTCGCGTCGCCGAACGGATCGTCGAGACGAAGAAGCAGGGCCACGACGTGGTCGTGGTGTGCTCAGCTATGGGCGATACCACCGATGAACTGCTCGACCTGGCCGAACAGGTCTCTCCGGCGCCCCCGGCGCGGGAGATGGATATGTTGCTCACCTCCGGTGAACGCATCTCCAACGCACTGGTGGCCATGGCAATCCACAGTCTCGGCGCCGAGGCGCGGTCGTTCACCGGCTCCCAGGCCGGTGTCATCACCACGTCGGTGCACGGGAAGGCCAAGATCATCGACGTCACCCCCGGCCGGCTCCGCGAAGCCCTCGACGAGGGCACCATCGTCCTGGTCGCGGGTTTCCAGGGCGTCAGCCAGGACAGCAAGGACGTCACCACGCTGGGTCGCGGTGGTTCCGATACCACCGCGGTGGCGCTGGCGGCCGCGCTGGAGGCCGACGTCTGCGAGATCTACACCGACGTGGACGGGATCTTCACCGCCGATCCGCGGATCGTCAGCGATGCGCAGAAGCTCGAGCAGGTCTCCTACGAGGAGATGCTGGAGATGGCGGCCTGTGGGTCGAAGGTGCTCATGCTGCGCTGCGTCGAATACGCGCGCCGCTACAACGTGCCCGTGCATGTGCGTTCGTCCTATACCGACAAACACGGCACCTACGTATACGGATCGATGGAGGACATTCCCTTGGAACAAGCAATCCTGACGGGCGTCGCGCACGACCGCAGCGAGGCCAAGGTGACCGTGGTCGGCCTTCCGGACGAACCCGGTTACGCGGCCAAGGTGTTCCGGTACGTGGCCGAGGCCGAGATCAATATCGATATGGTCCTGCAGAACATCTCCAAGGTGGAGACCGGTAAGACCGATATCACCTTCACCCTGCCCAAATCCGACGGTGTCCGGGCCGTGGAGATGTTGAGCAAGTATCAGGGCGAGATCGGTTTCTCGCAGGTGCTCTACGACGACCACATCGGCAAGGTGTCGCTGGTCGGCGCCGGTATGAAGAGCCATCCCGGGGTCACCGCCACCTTCTGTGAGGCGCTGGCCGAGGCCGGTATCAATATCGACCTCATCTCCACCTCCGAGATCCGTATCTCGGTACTGGTCAAGGACACCGAACTCGACGACGCCGTGCAGGTGCTGCACCGCGCCTTCGATCTCGGCGGCGACGAGGTCGCCGTCGTGCACGCCGGAACGGGGCGCTGACATGATCGGGTCAGGCGCGAAGGCGGTAGCGGAGCGTAGCCACGTAGCGCTCCCGATCAGGTCGAAAGGATTGAGCCCATGGGTGTACGGGTAGGAGTGGTCGGCGCGACCGGTCAGGTCGGCGCCGTGATGCGCAAACTGCTCGAGGAACGCGACTTCCCCGCCGACGAGGTGCGGTTCTTCGCGTCCGCGCGCTCGGCCGGCAAGAAACTGCCGTGGCGCGGCGGCGAGATCGTGGTCGAGGACACCGAGACCGCCGACCCTTCTGGGCTGGATATCGCGCTGTTCTCGGCCGGCGCCACCATGTCGCGGGTGCAGGCGCCGCGGTTCGCGGCCGCCGGGGTCACCGTGATCGACAACTCGTCGGCCTGGCGTAAGGACCCCGAGGTCCCGCTGGTGGTCAGCGAGGTCAACCCGGAGCAGACGCGCAATCTGGTCAAGGGCATCATCGCCAATCCCAACTGCACCACCATGGCCGCGATGCCGGTTCTCAAACCGCTGCACGACGCGGCCGGGCTGCAGCGCCTGATCGTGTCCAGCTACCAGGCGGTCTCGGGCAGTGGGCTGGCCGGGGTCGAGGAGCTCGCCTCGCAGACCCGTGCGGTCATCGACGACGCCGAGAAACTCACCCACGACGGTAGCGCCGTGGAATTCCCGGCTCCGAACAAGTACGTCGCCCCGATCGCGTTCAATGTCCTGGCACTGGCCGGTTCATTGGTCGACGACGGATCCGGCGAGACCGACGAGGATCAGAAACTGCGCAACGAGAGTCGCAAGATCCTGGGTCTGCCCGATCTGCTGGTGAGCGGCACCTGCGTCCGGGTGCCGGTGTTCACCGGGCACTCGCTGTCGATCAACGCCGAATTCGCCGATCCGCTCTCGGTGCAGCGCGCGCAGGAGATCCTGGCCAAGGCATCGGGTGTGCGGCTGGTCGATGTGCCGACCCCGCTGGCCGCGGCCGGTGAGGACGATTCCCTGGTCGGCCGGATCCGGCAGGACCCGGGCGTCCCGGACGGGCGTGGCCTCGCGTTGTTCATCTCCGGTGACAACCTGCGCAAGGGCGCGGCACTGAACACGATCCAGATCGCCGAGGTCCTGCTCGCCGATCGCTGAGGTGACCGCCGCCCGGCTCAGTGGATTCCCGGTGTCCGCGGATCGTTTCCGAGGCATACCAGCAGGACACAGCCGGGCGGCGCGTCACTGAACGGTGGCGCCAGCGGCGCGCCGAGGCAGGCGAATACATCGCAGCCGGGGTAGGCCGACTTACCGATACCGAACACCGCCAGCAGGATATCGCTGTCGATATAGGAGTTCGGGTTGGTCACCAGCGGTGGTTCCACGTAGGGGCCGGGATCGGGAATCGGCGGTTCCAGGAATGCCGCCGACAGTCGGCGGAAGAATTCGTGCGGCAGTTCACCGGTGTTCTGGATGACGCCGCTCGGTCCGTAGGCGCTCACATTCCCGAACACCCCGGTCCACACCACCACCAGATCCAGGCTGGGGACGACGAAGACGTTCTGCAATCCCACCCCGGCCATCGCGTAGGTATCGGCCGGCAGGAACGAGGCGTTCTCCGCGCAGTCCGGCCCGGTCCAGAACAGGTAGCCGTAGCAGGAGTTCGCCGTCGACGGAGTGGTCGCACGCGACAGATACCACGCGGGCACCACCTGCCGGCCGTTCCACTCACCGTCGTTGCCGATGAGCAGTCCGAGCTTGGCGAGATCGTTCGGCGGGATCAGCAGATGCGCGTAACCGTAGGTGTGTCGAGAGCGGTCCCGTGCCCAGTACCAATCGCCACGTTCGATACCCAGCGGTGTGAACAGCTCGCGCTGGGCGAAATCCTGTAGTGGTTCACCGACCGCGAGTTCCAGCACATAGGACAGCAGATCCACCGTGCGCTGGCTGTAGGTGAACACGGTGCCGGGCTCGTGGTCCAGCGGTACGCCGAGGGCCTGTATCGCACTGTTCGGGTCGAGCGGGACCGCTCCCGTGAGTCCCTCGGTCACCACCCCGGTGCGCATTCCCGAAGTCTCGGTGAGCAGGTTCTCGACCGTGATCGCACGCCGTCGCGTATCGCCGAGGCCGGCTGGCAGATATCGGTCGATCGGAGCCTCGATATCGATCAGACCGCGTTCGGCCGCGATACCGGTGAGCAGCGAGACCACGCTTTTGGTCACACTCCACACATTCCACGGAATGTTACCGGTGCGCGCGTTGTCCGGGCCTTCGCCGATCAGGCAGTTGTGCCGAAAGACCTGGATATTCAACCGGTTCCGGCCGGCGGCGAAGGCCAGTGCGTCGGTCAGGCGTGTCGGGTCCAGGCCCACCTGCTGTGGCTCGGCCCGGTTCGGCTCGCGGCCGGAGGATACCTCGCACCGGGTGGTCGCCGGGTCTTCGTCCGGGGTCGCTCCGGCCGGTGGGGCGAAGAGCTGTCCTGCCATCAGTGCTACCGCCGTGACCCCCGCCAGGAGCCCACCGAAACGCGCCATGCGGATCACCCTAATGCGCGTTCCACCCGGAGGCCGGTATCGCACGACGCCGGGTCCGCCGGAAATACGACGCCCCTGCCCGATCGGGGGGATCGGTTCAGGGGCGATCTTTCACCGGCCACGGGGTTCCGCGGGACCGGTGCGTCGTCGGCGCGGGGCCCGTCTTCTAGAGCAGACCGAACCAGTAGAACGCACAGGCCAGCGCCCATACGACCAACGTATCCATCCACACTCCCACTCGTTGTCGTAGCGGATGCCTCCATGATGCCCGAGATATACCGATCCCGGAGCAGTCCTCTCAGCTGTGCCCCGACCTTGTCTGCACTGTGACGAATCGTGGTCTCAGCGTTATAAGTTCACGTTAAGTGCGTGCCAAGGGCGGGGCCGCATTGTTGGTGTCGAGGCCGGAACGAACCGGTAACGAGGACACAGCGAAGGGAACCCGCCATGATCAGCAAGCCGACCGCCGTGCCCGCGCCGCCCGGCGTCACCACTGTCGTGATGCCGGCCGGAGGTTCCGTAGCGGCCACCGAAAGCGCGCCGCACGCCACTCCGGCCGGAACCGGCGGGTTCGGCAGCGCACCGCGATCGTCCGCGCTGCGTGGAACGGCCTGCCCGGGGCAGGTGAACGAGCGACTGTCCGCGCGGATGGTACCGAATCGGTCGAGACGGCCGTCGAACTGTATGCGAGCTGTTGCCTGATCGGCGACGAGTCGCACCGAGCTCGGTGTGTTCGGCCGCTACCGGTGGCGGCACACCGCAGGGGGGTTGGGGTACGGACCGGGCCTGGGGAGGAACCGGAAAGTGCCCGGCGGGGGATAGTGGCGGGCCCGGGGGAGGGGTTCGCCGGGAGGGCGAGAAGGTTC
>JABFXT010000382.1 GCA_013361595.1 Nocardia sp.
CGACCGAGAGGGTGCCGGGCGGGGCGTCGTCGAGACAGACGATATGGTCGAGTTCGACTCCGCAGGAACGCAACCGCGCGACGTACCGCGGGTCGCAGATCACCACCCGGGCCCCGGCATTGCCGAGCACATGCTTCAGCTGGTCGGGGGGCAGCGTGTTGTAGACCGAGAACGAGGTCGCGCCGAGATGCTGGGCGGCCACCTCGAGCGGGTAGAACTCGACCCGGTTGCCCATCATCGCCGCGACGGTGTCACCGCGTCGCACGCCCAATCCGTCCAGACCCGCGGCGAACTCGCGGACCCGGGTCGTGTATTCGGACCAGGTCAGCGTTTGCCCGTCACCCGGGGTGCGCAGTGCGACCGCCGCGGGTTCACGGGCGGCGATGTGCTGGAACGCGGCGGGAAGCGTGTCGAAACGTGCGCTGCTCACGATGAGCCTTTCGGGGGTCAGACCGCGGCGGCGGTCGTGTCGAGGACAGTGGCGACGAAGCGGGCCGCCGCCCGGTAGGCGAGGCGTGATTCGGGGACCAGCGCGGGCAGGACCTGGAAGGCGTGCATCTGATCACGCCACACCCGCAGTTCGCATACCGCACCGGCGGCGGTCCAGCGTTCGGCGAGTGCGACGGCGTCGCCGCCGAAGAATTCGGTATCGCTGGTGTGGATCAGCGCCGGCGGTAGCGGCATCCCGCGCCGGGGCCGGAGATCGTAGGGTTCCGGAATGTAGTGCGCGACCGCCCGGCGGGACAACCCCGCCGACAGCAGACCTTCGGCGGCCGCGCCCGCGAATCCGGCGGCGAGGGTGAGGCTCAGATCCGCCATCGGCGAGAACAGCACGAGACCGGCCGGAGAGGGGAAACCGCCGCGCGCGTGGGTGAGAGCGAAATCGGCGGCCAGGAACCCGCCGGCCGAATCGCCCGCGATCACCACCCGATCCGGGCGGTACCCCTGCGCGGCCAGCCACCGGAAGGCGGCGTCGACATCCCGGGCCGCCGCCGGATAGGGGTGCTCGGGCGCGAGGCGGTAGTCGAGCGTGAACACGGGCAGGTGGGTCGCGGTGGACAGGCGTGCGGCGACCCCGCGATAGCCGGCGGCCGATCCGGCGACGAAACCGCCGCCGTGGACATAGAGGATCACCGCATCGGTCCGGTCGGCGCGGGGGCCGCGCACCCATTCACCCATGATCGCGCCGGTCCGGATCCGATCGCTCGACGTCCCCCGTAGCGTGGGCGCGGCCGCACGCAAGGTGTGCTCGATGAGCGCCCGCGCGGCCGGCAGCGTACAGGTGTTGACCGGGGCGAATTCCGCCAGGCGGCGCGCGGTGAGCGCGGACAGCCGCCGGACGGACCGGGCCCGCAGCGATCCGCGCACCGGTTCGGTCATCGGCGCCGCTCGAGCGCGCGAACCAGTTCGTGCACTGTCGAATCCGCGGCGAGCCGCCGGTCGAGCACGGTGTTGATCGCGCCGCGCAGCAGCGCGTAGGGCTGCCAGCCGCTCGGCGCGATGGTCCGCGCGGCCCGGCGCCCGATACCGTCGGCGATGGTCCGCGCGGCCTGCTCGGCGGTGATACGGACATTCAACGGCCAGGGCAGCAGATCGTTGATCTTGCGGCCCAGCTCGTCGGCGTCGAGTACGCCGTGGGTCATCGCCGTCTCCACGACACCGAAATAGGCGATGCCGGCGGTGGCACCGGAGGCGCCCAGTTCCACTCGCAGCGCCCGGCCCAGCTGTTCCACCGCGGCCTTGCTGACCATGTACGGCGAACCGCCCATCCCCGGAGCGAAGGCCGCGCAGGAGGACACGAGGACCACATGGCCCCGGGAGCGCACGATATGGTCGAGCGCCGGATGGACTGTGTTGAACACTCCGGTCAGGTTGATACTCATGACCCGGTCGAAATCGGCGGGATCCATGGTCCGGATGGTCGCGGGTATCGGGGTGACCCCGGCATTGGCGACCACCACGTCCAGTCCGCCGAATTTCTCGACGACCTCGGCGATCACCGCTTCCATCCGCGCGCGGTCGGCCACATCACCGCCGATACCGTGTGCGCCGGCGCCGAGTTCGCCCGCGGTGCGCCCGGCGGCCGCTTCGTCGATATCGACCACGACCACCTGGGCGCCGCGCCGGTGCAGGATCGTCACGAGCTCCAGCCCGATACCCTGCCCGGCGCCGGTGACCAGCACCGTTTTGCCCTTCACGTCATAGGTCGTGGAATGCGAGATCCAGCCCAGTGGGTCGGGTAGTGCCGGTTTCATCGGGTCACCTCGTAGGATTCGGCGTCGAATTGTCTGGTGCGCCGCCGGTATTCGAAACTCCAGTTCGGGTACAGACCCGCGTTGCCGCCGTCGGGAGTGGTGTAGTAGCTCTGGCAACCGCCCGTCAGCCAGACGGTATCGGCGCTGCGCCGGGCCATCTCCTCGACGAATGCGTCCTGGGTCGCCTGGCGCACCTCCACGCGCTGAGCTCCGCTGCCGCGCAGGGTCCGGAGGGCGTCGACGATGTAGCCGATCTGCGAGTCGAGCATGTAGATGGCGGATTGAGTACCCGCGGCGCCGAACGGTCCCAGGGTGCAGAAGAAGTTCGGGAATCCGGCCATCGCCGCGCCCAGGTAGGTCTGCGGCCGATGGTGGTACAGATCGGCGATCGAGAGATCGTCGATACCGATGATCCGTTCGAAGGCGGACGGGATGGTGGTGAATCCGGTGCCGTAGACGATGGTGTCGACGGGGATCTCCACCCCGGCCCGGGTGACGATGGAACGGGCCCGCACTTCGGCGATACCGTCGGTGACCACCTCGACGTTGTCGCGGTCCAGCGCGGGCAGGTAGGCGTCGGAGAAGATCGCGCGTTTACAGCCGATGATGTAGTCGGGAGTGGCCTTGCGGCGCAGGTGGGGATCGCGGATCTGCCGCCGCAGCTGCCATCGGCCCAGCATCTCGTACGGGTGGCGGAAGCGGTTGTCCACGAACCCGACCAGGCCGAACCCCTCGATGAGGGTGTACCAGGTGCCGCGGATCGCTTTCTGCGCCAGCGGTAGCCGCCGCAGCAGGCTGCGCTCGAGGCCCAGGGTCGGGCGGTCCATTCGCGGGACGATCCACGGCGCGGATCGCTGGAACACCGTCAGCGCGGCCACCCGCGGCTGGATCTCCGGGACGAATTGCACCGCGGAGGCGCCGGTACCGATGACCGCGACCCGCTCGCCGGTCAGATCGTGGTCGTGATCCCAGTGCAGTGAGTGGAACGCGGTGCCCTCGAAGGTGTCGAGCCCCGGCAGGTCGGGGTATTTGGCCTCGGCGAAGATCCCGGCGGCCGAGATGAAGAAATCGGCCGTGAGCGCTCCGCGCGAGGTCGCGATCCGCCACACCCGGTCGTCCTCGTCCCAGCGGGCCTCGGTCAGCTCGGTGCCCAGCCGGATATGGCGCACCACATCGTGCTCGACGGCGACGCGGCGCAGATACTCCAGGATCTCGCGTTGTTTGCCGTAGGTGCGCGACCAGTCCGGGTTCGGTGCGAACGAGTAGCTGTAGAGCTGGGACGGGACATCGCAGGCGCAGCCCGGGTAGGTATTGGCCTGCCAGGTGCCGCCGAGATCGTCGGCGCGTTCGAGCACGACCAGATCGTCGAAGCCGGCCTCGCGCAGTTTGATCGCCAGCCCGATCCCGCCGAAACCGGCGCCGAGCACGACGATGCGATGGTGTTCGGTCGCGGTATCGCTCATCGGGCCGCCACCGCCTCGGCGCGGACTCGCCGCCGCGTACCGCTCGCGATGCCCTTGGTGACCAACCGGTTCACCGGACTCGCCAGTGCCAGCAGGGGACGCAGCGCCGGGGTGCCCTCGATCGCGAAGGTCCAGATGACCCTGGTGCCGGTGCCGAGCGGGAGCAGGGTGATGTCCTCGGCGAACCGCTTCAGCCCGGGCGCCGAGGCGGCGTCCACGGTGAAGGTCATCCGTGAGCCTTCGTCCCAGCGGTAGAAGCGCTCCTCGAGCCGGAGGAAGCCGCCGAGCGTGACGGTACGGGTGGTGCCGATACCGAACGGCCGCGGCGAGGTCCAGGCCGCGGCCGTGATCACCGGCGACCACGACACCAGCGCGTCGTCGGCGACGAGGGTGTCCCATACCTGCCGCACCGGCGCCGGGATATCGACAATATGGGTGTAGCGGTGCGGCGCACTGTCGAGGAAGGCGTCCTCGGCAGGGGAAAGGGAAAAACGTGCACTCATGGGGCTGAGGGCCTTTCGCAATCAGAGATCGAGGACCAGTGGGCCACCGGCCGACCGGGAAACGCAGGTGAGCATGTGACCGGCGCGTTCGTCGTCGCTCAGCAGGCGGTCGCGATGCTCGACCGAACCCGCCGAGACGCCGACCTTGCAGGTACCGCAGAAGCCCTGGCGGCAGGAATAGACGACATCCGGCCGGACCCGGCGGATGGCCTCGAGGGTGGTCTCGGTGGCCCCGACCCGGACGTGGCGCCCGGACCGGGCGAGCGTGAGATCGAATTCGTGCCCGTCGCGGACCGGTGGCGCCGAGAAGCGTTCGGTGTGCAGCGATGCGGTCGGGTTCAGGTCGAACAGGATCCGCTGGGCGGCCTCCAGCACCGGCGGCGGCCCGCAGACGTATACCGCCGCGCCGGGTGCCGCGGTGGCGAGCAGCGCCGCGATATCGGAAGGTCCGGCTTCGTCGTCGGGCCGGATCTCGGCGCCGTCGGGTAGCTCGTTCCGGAAGGGCATCGTGTCGCGGGAGCGGCCGAGATACACCAGCCGTCCGCGGCTCCCGGCCGCGTGGACCATCGGCAGGATCGGGGTGATGCCGATTCCGGCGGCGAGGAAAAGATACGACGGCGCGGATTCGACGAAGGTGAACGCGTTGCGCGGGCCCCGGATCCGCAGGGCTGCGCCGGGCCGCAGCTCGTGGACCTCGGCCGAGCCGCCACCACCGTCGGAGATGTGGCGCACCGCGATGCGGTAGCGGTGACGATCGGCGGGGTCGCCGCACAGCGAGTACTGGCGTTGCCGGCCCGACGGCAGGAAGACATCGATATGGGATCCCGGCCGCCACGAGGGCAATTGCTGTCCGTCCGGCCGGGAAAGGGTCAGCGAGACCACCTCCCGTGCTTCGGCGGTGATGTCGCCGACCATCACATCGATATCGAAACCGCTGCGGCGCACCGGGTTCGGGGCGGACAGTGCCGGATTGGTGAAGACCTTCCGGTACGCGTCCACCGCCAGGCCGAGCATGCGCAGCCCGGGTGTGGCGGTGCTCTGCGCGGCGGTCATGAGCGGGCCGCGGGGGAGTGCGCCAGATATCGCAGCGCGTTGTCCATCGACCCCAGCTGTGAGGGGTGGAAGCCACGGCTCAGATACCGCGGCATCTCGGTGAAGAAGGTGGTGAAGCTGGGGATGACGCCGCGCACAGTGGCGCTGACGAACTGCTGTCCCCAGAACCGCCCCTTGGCCGGGCTGGGATCCTTGCGGTACAGGTACGCGGTGGAGATCACGAACAGCGGCAGCAGCAGTCCGCTGGCGAGCAGACCGGTGCGGACTCGCCGCGCGTAACCGCCGTCCACGTGCATATAGGCGTCGAACACCACGCTGCGGTGCTCGACCTCTTCCGCGCCGTGCCATCGCACCAGGTCGAGCATGGTCGGGTGCATCCCGAGTTCTTCGAGGACCTCCGATTCGAGGAGCCATTCGCCGATGACGGCGGTGAAATGCTCCATTCCCGCGAACAGGCCGAGGCGTTCCTTGAGCCACTCCTCCTCGGCGCGGCCGGTCAGGCCGTGTTCGCCGAGCACGCGGTCGACGAGCCAGCCGATCTTCTCCACATAGGAGTCGACATCGAGGCCGATCGACTGCAGGTGTTTGCGGGCGCCCTCGTGGCTGCTGGCGTGCATCGACTCCTGGCCGATGAACCCGGTCACCTCTTCGCGCAGCCGCTCGTCGTCGATCGCGGGCAGAGCTTCGGCCAGGCACGCGGCCATGGCACGTTCACCCTCCGGCAGGACCAGGTGCATCACATTGGTCACGTGGGTTGCGAGCACCTCGCCGGGGATGTAATGCATGGGGACCGTCGAGAAATCGAAGTTCACATCGCGTGCGTGGATCGCGTGCGCTTCTTCCCGGTAGGTGCCGGTCGTCGTACCGCTGTCGTCGGACATACCTCGACCGTACAATGCAACATTATCCCTTGCAATGTTGTCGCAACAAATTCTTTGAGATTGTTGCAGAAACGCTGATCGCTGCTAGCGTGGACCTGTGTCCGCCCCTGCCTCTACCTCGCACGACCGGTCCGCCGCCGACGGAATCGAAGCCCGCATCCTCGATGCGGCCCGCACGCAGTTCGAGCAGTTCGGCGTTAAGAAGACGACCATCGGGGACGTCGCCAAGCAGGCGGACGTCGATCGCGGCACGATCTATCGGCGCATCGGCTCCCGCGACGATCTCGTCCGGGCGGTGAGCGCGCGCGAAGTGGGTAGATTTCTCACCGAACTCGAGGGCATCCCCGCGCGGCACGAGGAGGTGGCGGCCATCGTCGCCGATATCTTCGTCACGGTGGTCACCCGCTGGCGCACCCACGGGTTGATCAACCGGGTGCTGGCCCTCGAGCCGGGCCGGCTGCTACCCCAGGTCACCACGGAGGGCGGAGCCTTCTTCACCGCGGCGGTCGTCACGACCTCCACGATCCTGACCGAGGCGATACGGCAACGGGGCCTGCCCGAGATTCCCGACCTCGCGACCCGGGTGGAGATCGCCGGCCGGGTAGTTCATTCGCTGATCCTGCAGCCGGTGGGGACGCTGAACCTCGAATCCGAGGAGCGGCTGGGCGAATTCGCGCGTGACTATATCGCGCCGCTGATCCTCGGCTGACCACTGTGCCCGGGGATCGGGCTGTTCGGATCCCGACACTGCGCCGGGTGACCGTCGATTGTCGCGCGATAGGCGCGGCCGAGATCTACTATGGGATGTAGTAGACAAATCTCGGTCAGCGTGAACCGGGTCGAACGGAGGGGTCGATATGGAAACGATCACCGTAGAGCGCACGATCGACGCACCTGTGGGTGCGGTATTCGACTGGATCAGCCACGCGCACAACTACACGCGGATCCCGCTGGTACTGCACGAGCGGCTCGCGGTTCCCGGCGCGGAAGCGCCGTACGGACTCGGCGCCGTGCGCTTCCTCATCTGGGTGATGGGGGTGTTCTGGGAACGGATCACCGCCTACGATCCGCCCCGCTCTTTCGAGTACCACGTATACCGGTGTTTTCCGCCCGCCCGGCACGAGCTCGGCCGGGTGGAATTCACCGAAACGGCCGGTGGTACCCGGGTCGTGTGGACGACAGTGGTCGAACTGCGGTTCCCCCTGATCGGGGCGCTGCTCACCCGCCGGGTGGCCCGGCCGTTGCTCACCTACGCCTTCGGACGGGTATTGGACGCCGCCACCCGTCAACTCACCGCCACTTCCTGATCCGCTACCCGAGAGGCTCGCTTCGAGCAGCCGGCCCGGCCCAGCAGCCCGACGCGCTCACCGGTGCGCGACTGTCGGTCGACGGCGGCCGGACTGCGCACGCGTGACGCCGTCGGTGCCCGGA
>JABFXT010000193.1 GCA_013361595.1 Nocardia sp.
GAAGCGCAGGTGCTGAGCCGGCAGGCCGATCTCGCCGCCCGCCGGCTGGGCGCGAGCGGGCGGGGCTTCTACAGCATCGGGTCGTCCGGGCACGAGGGGAACGCCGCATTGTCGGCGGCGACCCGGATCACCGACCCGGTCCTGCCGCATTACCGTTCGGGCGCCTTCTTCGTCCATCGGGCGCGCCGGGCCGGAATCACCGATCCGGTACGCGACCTCCTGCTGGGCGTGGTGGCCGCCGCGGCCGACCCGATTTCCGGCGGCCGGCACAAGGTTTTCGGTAGCGCGGCGGCGAATATCGTCCCGCAGACCTCCACCATCGCCTCACAACTGCCGCGCGCGGTGGGCCTCGCGTTCGCGCTCGACCGCGCCGACCGGCTCGGGGTGCGCTGCCCCTGGCCGGCGGACGCGGTGGTGCTGTGTGGTTTCGGGGACGCCTCGGCCAACCATTCGACCGCCGCGGGGGCGATCAACACCGCTGTACACACCGCCCATCTCGGTGTTCCCGTCCCGGTGTTGTTCGTCTGCGAGGACAACGGGATCGGGATCAGTGTGCCCACCCCACCGGACTGGATCGAACACGCCTACGGGCACCGTCCGGGACTGCGCTGGTACACAGCCGACGGCTGCGATCTCCGGGACGCGGTCGCCACCGCGACGGCGGCGGTCGACTGGGTTCGTGCCCACCGGCGCCCGGCTTTCCTGCAGTTGCGGACGGTGCGGCTGTTCGGGCACGCCGGCTCCGATGTGGAGACGGCGTATCGCGACGCCGCGGCGATCGAGACCGATCTCGCCCGCGATCCGGTCGTCGCGACAGCGCGGTATCTGGCCGGTACCGGTATCCGCACTCCGCGTGAGCTGCTCGACGACTACGACCGCCTGGCCGAGCGGGTCGGCGCGATCGCCGAAGAGGTGTGCCGGGAACCGAAACTCACCGGCGCCGACGCCGTGATCGCCCCACTGGCTCCGGCCCGCCCGGACCGGGTACGCGACGATGTGATGCGCCGGGCCCCTTCGGCGCCGGCGACCACTGTGCGCGCCACCACCCCGTTCCCGGCAGCGGACGCGGTGGGCGGCGCCGAGCCGGGACACACCGGAGACCGGAGCGCGGAAACACTGGCACAGGCGATCAATCGCACACTCGCCGAATTGCTCGCGCGCGATCCCGATATCCTGGTCTTCGGCCAGGACGTGGCCCGTAAGGGCGGCGTCTACGGGGTCACCAAGGGGCTGCGTACACGGTTCGGTCCGCGCCGGGTGTTCGATACATTGCTCGACGAACAGAGCATTCTCGGTACCGCGCTGGGTACCGGCCTCGCCGGTTTCGTGCCGATTCCGGAGATCCAGTACCTGGCCTATGTCCACAACGCGCTGGACCAGATACGCGGTGAAGCGGCGACCCTCTCGTTCTTCTCGGCCGGCCGATACCGCAATCCGATGGTGGTACGGATCGCCGGTTATGCCTACCAGCGTGGTTTCGGCGGGCATTTCCACAACGACAATTCCGTTGCCGCACTGCGTGATATCCCCGGCGTGGTCGTGGCGTCGCCGGCACGGGCCGACGACGCGGCGGCCATGCTGCGCACCTGTGTCTCCGCTGCCCGGATGGACGGTGCGGTCTGCGTATTCGTCGAGCCGATCGCCCTTTATCACACCCGTGACCTCTATGAACCAGATGACGGCCGGTGGGCGGCCACCGCGGCGGACCCCGGTCACGCGCCGATCGGCCACGGCCGCGTGTACGGCGACGGATCGGATCTGACGATCGTCGCGTTCGCCGATTCGGTACCGATGAGCCTGCGGGTGGCCCGGCGGCTCGCGTCGCGCGGATTCGGGATCCGCGTACTCGACCTGCGCTGGCTCTGCCCGCTCCCCCGCGCGGACCTGATCCGGCAGGCCGCGGCCACCGGACGGGTCCTGATCGCCGACGAGACACGGCGCAGCGGCGGGGTATCCGAATCCGTGTGCGCGGCACTGGTGGACGCCGGGTTCACCGGGGCCCTCGCCCGGGTCACCAGTGTGGACAGTTTCGTGCCGCTGGGACCCGCCGCCGCGACCGTCCTGCTCGCCGAGGCCGATATCCAAGCGGCCGCCGAGCGGTTGCTCTCGGCGGCCGGATCCTGAGCCCGGTGT
>JABFXT010000834.1 GCA_013361595.1 Nocardia sp.
CCCGGTACCGACCACACCGCGGATATCGCCGCGATCGAGCAGCTGATTCGAAATGTCGAGACCGGCTACAACACCAACGACGCCGAACTGATGGTCAGCGGTTTCGCCGCGAACGCGGCCGCCGGCAATGCCGTCGGTACGGTGATCACCGGCCGCGACGCACTGCTCGAGGCGGCGCGCCGCGGACTGGCGGGGTTCCTGAAGGACGAGTACGTCGCCTACCAGGTGACCGATATCGTCTTCCTCCGCCCCGATATCGCCATCGCCCACAAGGCGGCCCGGGCCGCCACCGCCGACGGCGTTCTCATCGACCGGGATCCGGCGATGGTCGCGCTGTACGTCCTGGTCGCCGAGAACGGACGCTGGTGGGTTGCGGCCCGGCACAATACGCCCGTTCCCGCGGGCTGACGATCGGTGCCGCGGGCCCGGTTCCGGTCGATCGCCCGGGCGCCGGCCGCGAGGGGCGTGGCCGGCGCCGCGAACGAATACCGGAGCCGAATTCGGTTGTCTACTCTGCGCTTCCGGCGGGATCACCGGCGACGGTCGCGTCCGGCCCGGCCGGCGCGAATACCTCGGGAGCGGGCCCGGCGGCCCGGGGCGGAGCGCCGAGAGCCGCCGCCGCGCCGATTCCGGCACCGATACCCGCGCCGATTCCGGCGAGTGGGGCCGCCATCAAGGCGAAACCGTAGGCAGCGCCCAGCGGCGCCGCGGCCAGGCCGATCGGCGCGAACGGCATCCCGATCGCCAATCCCATCGCACCGCCCACGCCGGCTCCGATGACGGCGAACGGGGCGGCCACCGTGGCACCGGCGGCGGCGCCGAGTGCCGCGGCGCCCAGCGTCTGACCGGCGACCCGGTCGGAGCGGGTGCGCTCCATACCGACGGAGTCGAGGAAGGTCGCGAGGTTCGCCTCGGTCGTCGCGGACGCGTCGTTGAGCTGAACGGCCTGTTCGCGAGGCAGCCAATCCGGCGACTCGACCTGGACGTCGCCGAACCGCAGGGCGCCCGGTGGCGGCGCGATCGGCGGAACGGGCGCGACCGGGACCGGCGCGTGCAGGGACTCGACCGGCGCCAGGTACTCGTTCTTCGGCGCGGTCCGTGCCCACTGCAGCGAGGACAGGATGTCGTCCGGGATCCGGACCCCGTGGTACGGGCGTACATTCGGCGCTTCGGCCGTGGGCCACTGCGTGGAGTCGCCGTCCGCCCGCGCGGCTTCCCCGGCGTCGACGGGGTCGGCCGGTCCCGCCTCTCCCGCGACAGGCGTGAGGTGCTCGCTACGGTTCACCGGGATGTAGCGGTCCGGCTCGGCATTCGCGCCGCCGGTCCCCACCAGGGTGAGAACGACGGGCACGGCACCCGCCACAACCATGGACCCCATCTTGGTTCGACGCGGGCTGACTGCTCTGTGCTTGCCGGTGCCCATCTATCACCTTTCACCTGAAAGAGATGCTGTCGTTTCACATTCGGATCCGCGCATCGATTCGGATGGGTCCGTATTCGCGATCGGCCCGGAAATCCCCTGCCGCCACCCGTGCCGACGGCCGCCCGGCCGCCGCGATCGAGCACATCGCCGCGAACGGAGCCGGAACCGTCACCACACACAGCGCGCATTCGCCCGCCGGGCGCCCGGACGGCACGAGACGCTACACTCCCGACCCGGTCGCTCCGAGAAATCTCCGAAAGTGTTGTGCGACAACATCATTCACTTACCAAACGTCGAAGACCGCCGGGCGGTAAAGGTTCGGCGACCGCTCAGTATCCGCGTTATCGTCGACATGTTACTGTCCAGTAGGTCACTGGATGGCGTAGGTCATAGATCCCGCCGAATGTGACCCAGCACCCGGCGAAGGGTTCCGGGGTGGACAGCATGGAGAGTTATCGATGTTCGGAGAACGACGGCGTTTCCGGCCCGGAGCACGCCGATGGGCCGGCCGGATCACGGCAGCCGCGGTGGCGGTGGCCTGCGCGACCGCGGTGGCAGTGGTGGTGACCGATCGGCCCGAGGCCGCGGCCGCCCCCGAGAACTTCTACTCCCCGCCCGAACAGATCCCGGCCGAACCGGGCACCGTGATCCGCACTCAGCCGATGTCGCTGCTCGCCACCCTGCCCTCCGATCAGGGCTGGCCCGGTAA
>JABFXT010000348.1 GCA_013361595.1 Nocardia sp.
GCGCGGGGGTCTGCGACGCATCCTGCGCCGCCGCGACGGTTTCCGGATCAGCGAATGCGCCGACGGCGACGAGGTGCTCGCGGCGGTCGCGGCACAGAGCCCCGATATCGTGCTGATGGATCTGCGGATGAAACGGGTCGGCGGTATCGAGGCCACCCGGATGTTGCGTGCCCGCGCCCCCGAACCGCCCGTTCTCGTCCTCACCACCTTCGACGACGACCAGCTGCTGTCCGGTGCCTTGCGGGCGGGTGCGGCCGGGTTCCTGCTCAAGGATTCGCCCGCCGAGGATCTGATCCGCGCCGTCCGCACCGTCGCCGCCGGGGGCGCCTGGCTCGACCCCGCCGTCACCGGCCGCGTGCTGTCCACTTACCGGAGTACGGCTGCCGCCCCGGCCGCGGCCACCGCGGCCGTCGAACTGACCTCCCGGGAACGTGAGGTCCTGGCCCTGATCGGGCGCGGCCGGGCCAACAGTGAGATAGCCCACGCGCTCGGAATCTCCGAGGTGACCGTGAAATCCCATGTGGGTCATATCTTCGGGAAGCTGGGGGTGCGCGACCGCGCGGCGGCCATCGTCTACGCGTTTGACCACGGTGTGGTCTCCCCTGGACAATCCAGGATTTGACGGGCAGCCCCAAGTGCGATCCGCGCCCAGGTGAGATGGTGCCCGCCACGTGGAGAGGATGGACGGGTGCAGGCGCCTGGCTCCGAAATCGGTAGGTGGTTCGGTCCCTACGAGCTGCGTTCGCTGCTGGGTAAAGGTGGGATGGGTGAGGTCTACGAGGCCTACGACACCGTCAAGGACCGGGTGGTCGCGCTCAAACTGCTCTCCGACGCGCTCGCCGGTGACCCCGAGTACCAGATCCGCTTCCGCCGGGAATCCCAGGCTGCCGCCCGGCTCGCCGAACCGCATATCATCCCCATCCACGACTGGGGTGTGATCGACGGCCGGCTGTTCATCGATATGCGCCTGGTGCAGGGCGCCGATCTGCGATCGATCCTGCAGGACGAGGGTCCGCTGAGCCCGCAGCGCGCGGTCGCGGTGGTCGAGCAGATCGCCGCCGCCCTGGACGCCGCGCACGAGGGCGGACTGGTCCACCGTGATGTGAAACCGGCGAACATCCTGGTCACCTCGGCCGACTTCGCCTATCTCGCCGATTTCGGGATCGCCCGGCACGAGAGCGACACCGGAGTCACCCAGGCGGGGGTGGCGGTGGGTTCCTACACCTATATGGCACCGGAGCGGTTCGAGTCGGGTCCGGTGACCTCGCGTGCCGATATCTATTCGCTGGCGTGTGTGCTGCACGAATGCCTCACCGGCGCGACCCCGTTCCCGGCGAGTAGTGTCGGCGTGCTGATCCGGTCACATCTCACCGCGCCGCCACCGCGAGCAAGTGTGCAGCGAACCGGATTACCGGCCGGGCTCGACGATGTGATCGCATGGGGTATGGCCAAGGATCCGCACGAGCGTTTCGCTACTGCAGGTGAACTAGCTGTAGCGGCGCGTACCGCACTGAACTCCCCGGCACGTCCCTCGTATCCCGCCGGCCCCGAGCCGCACTCCGGCGAATCTGCCGCTACCTCGGCTGTTCCCGGTCCGTCCGGGCCTCCGACCGGCGGGATCCCCACGCTGGTCGTCCGGATGCCGCAGGACGAGAACAACGTCCCGGACCCCACCACCATCCTGCCCGCGATCATTCCCGGCGACCCCACCTCGGTCAGCCCCACCGAATTCGAGTTCACCCCGCTCTCGGCCGACGATCCGCCGGTCGCGCCGAATCCCGAGGCGCCGGCCGGCGGTATCCGGCCGTTCCCGGACGCGCACCTCTACCAGAACGAGCAGCTGCACCCCGCCGTCGATCCGGCGCAGTACGAGGATCCGGCACCCGCGACCGGGGGGATGCCGGTCGCGGATTTCTACCCGCACGACCAGGCGACCCGGATCTACGGTGGCGCTTCCGGATATCCGCTTCCGGCGGCCGAGGAGACCACCCGGGTGTTCCAGCCGGTCGATCAGGAACCCCCGGCCTTCGCCTATTCCGCGGAGGAGGCGACCCGCGCCTACCGGCCGACCGAGCAGTACCCGCCGGACGAACCGGCCGCCTACGACTTCCCCGGAGCACCGGCGCAGCCAGGCCTCGGCGCGGACCTCGGCCCCGAGGGGTATGGCCCCGAGACGTACGACTCCGAGAACTTCGGCCCTGGAAACCACGGCCCAGAGCAGTACGGTCACCGGGCCGAAGAACCGGGTCCGTCGCCGGATCCGTATGCGGCGGCCTATGAGGCGGGCTACCGCGACAGTTACGCCGCGACGGCACGGGAACGCGAGGCCGCCGCCGGCGGTGAACGGTCCAGGGTCGTACCGATATCCATCGGCATCGGAGCGTTCGCCCTGGTGGTCGTCATCGCCGTGGTCGCGATGCAGTTCCTCGGCGGCTCCGGCGGCGGGGAGCCGGCCGGCGCGGCCGGCACCACCGCCACCTCCGTGGCCGAACAACCCGTCACGGCCGACAGCAGTACCGAACCCACCAGCACGCCGTCGTCGCGGACGACCACCTCCGCCGCACCGACCACCACCGCGCGGCCGGATCTGCCCGCGGGCGCACAGCCGTGTACGGGGTCGGCCGCGACCCGCACCGAATACGGTTCGGCGGCAACCGGTACCACGGTGACCAGTTGCGAATTCGCCGAAGCGGTGCGCCAGGCCTATCTGGACCCCGCCGTGGTCTCGGCCGACGGTGATCCGGTGTCGGTCCAGGCCATCAGCCCGGTGACCGGCCAGGCCTACACCCTCGAATGTGTCGCCGCCGACGGTCTGGTCACCTGCCGGGGTGGGAACAACGCGATCGTCTACCTGTACTGACCTGCCGGCCGGCCCGGTGATCCGCCGTCGGGCGGATATTTCCCGGGCTCATCCGGGCCGGGCCGGAGCCGCCGATGGAGTACGGTTTTCCGACCGGGTACGAATCATCGGGACTGTGGGAGATCACCAAAGCCATGCGGAGAGAAGACAAGAAACAGGGACTCTCACCGGTTCGTCGTATGCTCGCGGTCACCGCCTGCCTGCTCATGGCAGCCCTCGTCCCGGCCTGCGGCACCGAACCCGAGAAGCGTCCGCTGACCGCTCCGGTCACCCAGGCGGCGGCCGAGGCTCCCGGCGGCAAGGTCTCGATCACCATTCCCGGCACCCTGGCCGCCGATTTCCAGGTGCTGGAGCAGTCGGCGAAGGGCGAGCTGGGCCTGGCGATCATGCCGGTCGGCGGACAACAGCTGGTCGGCCTGGGGGAATGGACCACCGGTCCCGCCTGGTCGACCATGAAGGTTCCGCTGGTGCTGGCCGCCGAACGGAAGAATCCCGGCGGCCAGACCTATGCCACCTCGGCCGCCATCACCGCTTCGGACAATTCGGCCGCCGACAGTCTCTGGTCTTCGCTGGGCACCCCGCGGGAGGCCGCGCAGTCGGTGCAGGCCGTTCTGCGCGAGGGCGGTGACAGCGTCACCGTCGTCGCGGAGAAACCGAAGCGTTCGGAGTACTCGTCGTTCGGCCAGTCCGACTGGTCGCTCGCCGATCAGGTGCGTTTCGCCGCCAGACTGCCGTGCATCCCGGGTTCGGACAAGGTCGTGAAACTGATGGGTTCGGTGAGCGCGAACCAGCAGTGGGGCCTGGGGTCGGTGTTCGAGGCGGCCGAGTTCAAGGGCGGATGGGGTCCGGACGCGGCCGGCGCCTATCTGGTGCGCCAATTCGGCCTGGTACCCGCCAGTGGTGGGTCGGTCGCGATAGCGCTTGCCGCGCAACCGGATTCGGGAACGTTCTCCGACGGGATGAATCTGCTCGACGATATGGCGGGCCTGATCTCGCAGCATCTGGGCGAGTTCACCGGCGGTTCCTGCCCGGCCCGGTAGCCGTCCCCGCGCCCGGTTCGCGGGCGTTACCGGACATTCACGGGCCCGAAGCGGCGAAGGTGTCCCACAACGGGCAAGATGGGCGCCATGCGCATCGGAATCCTGACCGGAGGTGGGGACTGCCCGGGACTGAACGCGGTGATCCGTGCTGTCGTTCGCACCGCGAACGGCCGTTACGGGGACGCGGTCGTGGGCTTCGAGGACGGCTGGCGCGGGTTACTCGAAGACCGCAAGGTCCGGATCCAGAACGATGATCGCACCGACCGGTTGCTCGCCAAGGGCGGCACCATGCTCGGTACCGCCCGTACCAACCCCGATGTCCTCCGCGCCGGCCTCGGTCAGATCCGCCGGACTCTCGACGACAACGGCATCGAAGCGCTCATCCCGATCGGTGGCGAGGGCACACTGACCGCCGCCAGCTGGCTGTCCGAGGAAGGCGTTCCGGTGGTCGGCGTCCCGAAGACGATCGACAACGATATCGACTGCACCGACGTCACCTTCGGGCACGACACCGCCCTGTCCATCGCGACCGAAGCCATCGACCGGCTGCACACCACCGCGGAATCGCATCAGCGGGTGATGCTCATCGAAGTCATGGGCCGGCACGCCGGCTGGATCGCGGTGCACGCCGGGATGGCCGCGGGCGCACACCTGACGCTGGTTCCCGAGCAGCCGTTCGACGTCACCGATGTCTGTGCCCTGATCAAGAGCCGTTTCCAGCGCGGGGACAAACATTTCATCTGCGTGGTCGCCGAAGGGTCGCATCCCGCCCCCGACTCCGGCTTCAGCCTGCGCGAAGGCGGCGTCGACGAATTCGGGCACGAACGGTTCACCGGTGTCGCGCAACAACTGGGTATGGAGATCGAACGCCGTATCGGCAAAGAGGTCCGGACCACGGTGCTCGGGCATGTGCAGCGCGGGGGGAGCCCCTCCCCGTACGACCGGGTGCTGGCCACCCGGTTCGGCCTGCACGCCGCCGAAGCGGTACACGCCGGGCATTTCGGCCAGATGGTGGCACTGCGCGGTACCGAGATCGGGCTGGTGCCCCTGCACGAGGCGACCAAGCAGCTGAAACGGGTCCCGGCCGACCGCTACGACGAGGCGCGGGCCTTCTTCGGCTGAGCGCCGCGACCGGGCCCGCGGCCCGCGTTCGGCGGAATCGGCCGTCACCACGGTGCTTCGCCCCGGTCCGGCCACCGCCCGGGGATACAGTCTGACCATGCGCCATGGCAGGGGAGTGTTGCTGGTTGCGGTTCTTTCGATGCTCGTCCCGGTGGTCGTCGGCTGTACGGGTGGCGCCGTCGACAACCGGGTACGCGGGCAATGGCACGGGGCCATCGAGGTCCCCGGTGCGCCGGTGGTGGTCGCGGTGGATTTCACCGGACAGCACAGCGGGGTCATCGATATCCCGGCGAAGCAGGTTGCCGGACGGAAGCTCGACGATGTGGTGACCGATCCCGAACGGGTGGAGTTCGGGGTACCGGATGTACCCGGGGACGCGCGATTCGCCGGGCGGCTCGACGAATCGGCCGATGCCATCGTGGGCGATTTCCGCCAGTCCGGACAGAGTTTCGGGCTCCGGCTCGATCGCCGGCCGGTCGGGCCACCGGCCCGGCCGCAGCATCCGGTGCCGCCGTATCCCTACCTTTCCGAGGAGGTTTCGTACCCGAGCGGCGCGCTTACCGTGGCGGGCACGCTGACCCGGCCCGCGGACGTCACCGGACCACTGCCCGCGGTCGTACTCGTCGGCGGCAGCGGGCCACAGGACCGCAATGAGGAGATCGCCGGGCACCAGCCGTTCCTGCTACTGGCCGATACGCTCACCCGTGCCGGTTACGCCGTCCTGCGCACCGACGAACGCGGCGTCGGCGGTACCGGCGGCAACCTGAACCAGGCGACCTACGCCGATCTGGCCGGCGATATCGAAGCCGGACTGCGTTTCCTGCGGGAACGTCCCGAAATCGACTCGGATCGAATCGGCCTGCTCGGTCATTCCGAGGGTGGCTATCTGGCGCCGCTCGTCGCCGCCCGGCCGGAGAACGAGATCGCGTTCACGATCCTGCTGGCCGCGCCCGCCGTTCCAGGTACCGAGATCATCCTGGCGCAGGGCCGTCGCACCTTCGCCGAGGCCGGAGCCACACCCGAACAGTTGGACCGGCACCTCGCCTTCCTGCGCGACTGGACCGCGGCGATGCGGGCCGGTCAGCTCACCAAGGCGGCGCGGCTGTCGGAGACCTACAACCGGACGCTGCCGAAGGATCTGCGTACCGCATCCGAGGAGCTCACCGGACAGAACACCCCGTACATGGCGGCACTGGTCTCCTACGATCCCGCCCCCGCGCTGTCGGCACTGCGCATACCGGTGCTCGCGGTGTTCGGATCGAAGGACGTGCAGGTCCCGCCTGCGCAGAACGAACAACCCATGCGTGGTCTGCTCGGCGGTGATCCCGCGGCGACCGTCACGGTGCTGGAGGGGCTCAATCACCTGATGCAACCCGCGGGAACCGGTCTACCCGCGGAATACGCGTCCATCGAGACCACGATCGACCCGGTGGCCCTCGATACGATCACCGGCTGGCTCGGCGACCGGGTTCCGGCGGACTGACCGCCCACCGAAGGGCCACACCTGCACGCTTAGACTGTGGGCCATGAGCGCACCCACCGTCGAACTCATGGATTACGCCGAGGTCCTCACCCGGTACGAGCCGGTGCTGGGCATGGAGGTCCATGTCGAGCTGAACACCGCGACCAAGATGTTCTGCGGTTGCCCGACCACCTTCGGCGCCGATCCCAATACCCAGGTCTGCCCGGTGTGCCTGGGTATGCCCGGTTCGCTGCCGGTGGTCAACCAGCAGGCCGTCGAATCGGCGATCCGGATCGGTCTGGCGCTCAACTGTTCCATCACGCCGTGGGGCCGGTTCGCGCGCAAGAACTACTTCTACCCGGATCAGCCGAAGAACTACCAGATCAGCCAATACGACGAGCCCATCGCGACCGAGGGCTACCTCGAGGTCCCGCTCGACGACGGCACCACCTTCCGGGTCGAGATCGAACGCGCCCATATGGAAGAGGACACCGGGAAATCGGTACACGTCGGCGGTGCGACCGGCCGTATCCACGGCGCGAGTCATTCGCTGCTGGACTACAACCGGGCCGGGGTGCCGCTCATCGAGATCGTCACCAAACCCATCACCGGCGCCGGTGATCGGGCGCCCGAGGTGGCTCGCGCGTATGTGACCGCGCTGCGCGATCTGCTGAAATCCCTGAGCGTTTCCGATGTCCGGATGGAACACGGTTCGCTGCGCTGCGATGCCAATGTCTCGCTCATGCCGATCGGCGCCGATGTCTTCGGCACCCGGACCGAGACCAAGAACGTGAACTCGCTCAAGAGCGTCGAGGTCGCGGTGCGGTTCGAGATGCGCCGTCAGGCCGCGATCCTGGCCGGAGGCGGTGAAATCGTCCAGGAGACCCGGCACTTCCACGAGGCCGACGGTTCCACTTCGCCGGGCCGGCGTAAGGAGACCGCCGAGGACTACCGGTATTTCCCCGAACCCGACCTCGAGCCGGTCGCGCCCGATACGGCGTGGGTGGAGCGGCTGCGCGGCACCGTCCCCGAATATCCGTGGTTGCGCCGCGCGCGTATCCAGTCGGCTTGGGGT
>JABFXT010000614.1 GCA_013361595.1 Nocardia sp.
GGCGCAATCGGTCCAGCAGTGCGGTCAGGTCGGTGCCGCGCAGCACCGAACCCGCGAACAGGGTGAGCAGTTCGGCCTCGCGCGAGGCCTGCCCGGCCTGTTCGGCCCGCCGGGCGGCGGTATCGACGAGAACCGCCACCGCCACCGCGACGACCAGCAGCAGGATCGCGGGCAGGAAGTTGTTGGGTTCCTGGATGGTGATGCTGTAGCGGGGATCGGTGAACAGGACATTGAGCAGCAACCCGGCGAGCAGCGCGGCCGCGATCGCCGGCAGCACCCCGCCGAACAAGGCGACCGCCAGCACCGCGACGAAGTACAGCGCGCTCTCGCTCACCAGACCGAGGTAGCGGTCCAGCCAGGTCGCCAGCAATGCCGAGATCGCCGAGGGCACCACGAACGCCGCGACCCAGGCCGCCCGGCGGCGCATCCGGGGCCGCGGCCGCCGGTGCCGCCGCCCCGCCGCCTCGTGGGTCACCATGTGCACATCGATCGTGCCGGACCGCTGCACCACCTCCGCGCCGATACCCTCGTCGAACATTCGCGCCCAGCGGGAGCGCCGGGAGGTGCCTAGGACGAGCTGGGTGGCGTTGACCGTCCGGGCGAAATCGAGCAACGCGGTGGGCACATCGTCGCCGACCACCGTGTGCAATTCGGCACCGAGGTGGGCGGTCAGCTCGCGGACCGCCGCCATCTGCGGTGCGGCCACACCGGTCAGCCCGTCGCCGCGCACCACGTGTACGACGAGTAGTTCGGCACTGGATTTGGCCGCGATCCGTCCCGCCCGCCGGACCAGCGTCTCCGATTCCCGGCCGCCGGTGACCGCCACGACCACCCGCTCCCGGGCCTCCCAGGTCGCGGTGATCCGATGGTCGGCCCGGTATTTCGCCAGTGCGGCGTCCACCTGGTCGGCCAGCCAGAGCAGGGCCAGTTCGCGCAGGGCGGTGAGGTTACCGCGACGGAAGTAGTGGGCGAGTGCGGCATCGGCCTTATCGGCCGCGTACACACTGCCGCGGCTGATCCGCCGCTGCAGCGCTTCCGGGGTGATATCCACCAACTCGATCTGGTCGGCGGCCCGGACCACCGCGTCCGGCACGGTCTCGCGCTGGACGACGCCCGTGATCTGCTCGACCACATCGTTGAGGCCCTCGAGATGCTGGATATTGACCGTGGACACCACATCGATGCCGGCCGCGATCAGTTCCTGCACATCCTGGTAGCGCTTCCGGTTACGGCTGCCCGGAGTGTTGGTGTGCGCGAGCTCGTCCACCAGCACCAGTTCCGGCCGTCGGCGCAGGACCGCGTCCACATCCAGCTCGTACTGCACCGTCCCGCGATACGGGATCGCGATCCGGGGTAACTGCTCGATTCCCTCGAGCAGTTCCGCGGTCTGCGCGCGTCCGTGTGTCTCGACGATGGCGGCCACCACATCCTGGCCGCGGCCCAGCCGGCGATGCGCCTCACCCAGCATCGCGAACGTTTTCCCGACCCCGGGGGCCGCGCCGAGATAGATGCGCAGCTCACCCGGGGTGCGGTCGTGTGTGGTGCTCACTTCCGAATCATGTCACCGGGCACGGGTCACTCGCCGCCCGCGGCGGCCGGTGCCGGATAGCGGCCGTCCAGATCCAGGTTGAGTTCGAGCACGTTCACCCGCGGCTCGCCGAGGAAACCGAAGCCGCGGCCGGTGGTGTGCGCCGCGACGGCGTCCCGTACCGCCGCCGGATCGATACCCCGGGCGGCGGCGACCCGGTTCACCTGGATCGCGGCGTAGGCGGGCGAGATGTCCGGGTCCAGTCCGCTTCCGCTACCGGTGACCGCGTCGGCCGGGACGGCCGGGTCACCGGGGGCGTCGCCGGGGATCGGCACGATCCGGCCGATCGAGTAGTCCTCGCCGTATCGGGCGCATTCGACCCGCACACCCTGGTATTCGGCCAGGAACACCGACGGCGCCGCCCGCCCGGCCGGGCAGGGTTCGTTGACGCTCACCACTCGCGACGGTGTCACCGTGCCGTCGTGGTGGAAGGTCCCGATCACCGAGAGCACCGCGCCGGCACCGCCGGGAGTGCAGAACGGCCGGCCGCCGTCCACGCTTTCGCGGGCGCCGATCTCCCGGCTGCGGGTGCAG
>JABFXT010000843.1 GCA_013361595.1 Nocardia sp.
CCCGAGCCTGCGGGATTCGGGGTCCGATCCGACCCCGGTGGAGGTCAAGCTCCTCGAAGCGGTCCAGGGCGCCGTGGCGACCCCGCCGGTGATCTCGGCCGCGCGCGGGATGTCGCATTTCGGCGAACACGCGCTCGGCTGGGTCGGGATCGCCGCGGTCGGGGCATTGGTCGACAAACCCCGGCGCCGGCAGTGGGCCGGGGTCGCCGTCGGCGCCGTGGGGGCGCACGCGGCGTCCATCGTGATCAAGCGGATCGTTCGCCGGCCACGACCGAACGCACCATCGGTGCAGGTCAACGTGTCGACACCGAGCAAACTGAGCTTCCCCTCCTCGCACGCGACCTCGACAACCGCGGCGGCGGTGCTACTCGGAAAACTGACCGGGCTACCCTTGCCTGCGGTGCTCGTACCGCCGATGTTGCTGTCCAGACTCGTGCTCGGGGTGCATTACCCCTCCGATGTGCTCGCCGGTTCCGCGCTCGGTGCCGCGTCCGCCGCCGCCCTGCTCGCCGCCGAAAAGAGACTCGACAGTGACCGCACAAGACGAAAAGGCGCCGCCTGCCATGAGTGAAGAGCCCACCGGCGCCGATCTGGCCGATGCCGAAGTGAAAGGGCCTCCCAAAACGCTGGTCGGCGGCCTGATCAAGGCGGCCCGGCCGCGCCAGTGGGTGAAGAACGTCCTGGTCCTGGCGGCGCCCATGGCCGCCGGCTCGGTCACTGATCTCGATGTGCTCGGCAACGTCGCCATCGCCTTCGTCGTTTTCTGCATGGCGGCGTCCGGTATCTACCTGACCAACGACGCGATGGATGTCGAGGCCGACCGGGCCCACCCGACCAAACGGTTCCGTCCCATTGCCGCCGGTGTGGTTCCGGTGAATCTGGCCTTCGTGCTGTCGGCGGTACTGCTGCTCGCTTCGCTGGGGCTGTCGTTCCTGGCGTCGTGGCAGCTGGCCGTCACGATGGCGGTGTACATCGGGATCCAGCTGGCCTACTGCTTCGGTCTCAAACACCAGGTGGTCCTGGACATCTGCATCGTGTCCTCGGGATTCCTGTTGCGCGCGATCGCCGGTGGCGTGGCCGCCGGTATCCCGCTGTCGCAGTGGTTCCTGCTGATCATGGCGTTCGGCTCGCTGTTCATGGCGGCCGGTAAACGGTATGCCGAGCTACAACTGGCGCTGTCCACCGGCGCGAAGATCCGTAAATCGCTGGAGTACTACACCCCTACCTACCTACGGTTCATCTGGAGCCTCGCCGCGACCGCGGTGGTCGTCTTCTATGGTCTGTGGGCCTTCGAACAGGGCGCGGCCAAGGACACCGAATGGTTCGCGCTGTCGATGATCCCGTTCACCGTCGCGATCCTGCGCTACGCCGTGGAGGTCGACGGCGGTGAGGCCGGGGAACCCGAAGAGATCGCATTCGGCGATCGCGTCCTGCAGTTGCTCGCCATTGCCTGGATCGGAGCGGTAGGTGTCGCTGTCTATCTCTTCTGACGAGATTGCGGTAGCCGAAGAAGAACAGCCCGACGAGCGCGCTGCCACCGAGCAGCCCCGCTCGTCGGGCCGTTCCGCCAGGATTTCGCGGGGGATTTTCGCCGGCGGGATCGTGGTGACGGTCGCCCTGTTCGCCTTCGGCGGCTGGGAGCGGCGCTGGATCGCCGACGACGGACTCATCGTCTTGCGTACGGTCCGGAATCTGCTGGCCGGAAACGGTCCGGTCTTCAACCCGGGGGAACGGGTGGAGACCAACACCAGTACGGCATGGACCTATGTCGTCTGGTTCTTCAGCTGGCTCACCCAGGGCCGGCTGGAGTACGTGGTGCTGGGCGTGGCGCTCACGCTGTCGCTGCTGGCCGTGGTGTTCGCCATGCTCGGCACCGGCAAACTCTGGGGCCCGGCTTCGTCCACGTTGCTGTTCCCGGCCGGGGCGCTGGCCTATATCTCGGTGCCGCCGGCCCGCGACTATGTGACCTCGGGCCTGGAGAACTGCCTGGTCATCTGCTGGATCGCCCTGCTGTGGCTGCTGCTGGTGCGCTGGAGCAAGACCGAGGAGCCGAAGGTGCCCGGTTTGCTGGGCCTGGCCTTCCTGGCCGGTCTGGCGCCGTTGATCCGGCCCGAGATGACAGTGGTGGGCGGTCTCGCGCTGCTGCTGATCTTCTTCGCGCCGATGCCACGCTCCCGGCTGCGGCCGTGGCTGCTGCGGGGTCTGGTGGTGGCGGTCGCCGGTGCCGTTCCGCTGCTGTACCAGATCTGGCGGATGGGCTACTACGGCCTGCCCTACCCGAACACGGCGGTCGCCAAGGACGCGGGCGGGGCGAAATGGGGCCAGGGTTTCACCTACCTCTGGGATCTGGCCGGCCCCTACTACCTGTACGTACCGCTGGTGGTCCTGCTGATCGCCGGTCTGGTGGCCGCGCGATCGCATCACGCGCGCCCCGACGTGGGCACCGCGGCCGATCCCGAGGCCGGACGGTTCCGCCGGTTCCAGGACCGGTTGCATTCCCCGTGGGCCGTGGTCGCGCTGGTGCTCGGCGCCGCCGTGATCCTGACCGTCTACGCGCTGCGGGTCGGTGGCGATTTCATGCACGGGCGCATGCTGCTGCCGCAGCTGTTCCTGTTCCTGCTGCCGGTCTCGGTGATCCCGCTGCGGTTGCCGGCGGGCGGGCTGCGGACGCTGCCCCGCCGCGACGTACCGGCGTTCGCGATCGTGGTCGTCGCGCTGGTCGCGACGGTGGCCTGGGCGCTGCTGGCCTCGGGTACCACGGCCATCAAAACCGGGACCACGATCAACAAGTCCGGCATCGTGGACGAACGGATCTACTACGTCCTGAACACCGGTCACGACCATCCCATCCGCGCCGAGGACTACCTCGACTACGCCCGGATGCGTCCCATGGTGGAGGCGATCGACAACACTCCCGACGGCGGCCTGCTGCTCAATTCGCCCTCGTTCATGATGTGGTACATCGCCCCGCCGCCGCTGCCCATCCCACCGGGTGGGGCCGGGCATACGGTCTACTTCCTCAACCTGGGTATGACCAGCATGAACGTGCCGTTGGAGGTCCGGGTCATCGATCCCATGGGGCTCGCGTTCCCGCTGGCCGCGCATACCGAACGGCTCACCGACGGGCGGATCGGGCACGACAAGAGCCTGTATCCGGACTGGGTGATCGTGGAGACCGGCATGGTGGACATCAAGCCCTGGCTGCCCTGGTACATGGACGAGGACTGGGTCAAACAGGCCCGGGTCGCGATGTCGTGCCCGGATACCTACGCGTTGACGCTGTCCTACAAGGGGCCGCTCACGTTGGAGCGGTTCAAGCACAATCTGCTGCACGCTTTCGACTTCGCGTCGTACCGTATAGATCGGGTCCCCGAATATGAGATTCAACGCTGTGGTCTCGTCGATCCCATTCCGCCGGTGCGCTGAACTGCGCTTTCCGTCGGGGGTGGGTCGGTCGGGTGCCGCGCCTTCGCATTCCTGGTGGGCGGGTGATCTGCGGTCGGGTTAAAGTGCTGGCGTTCGGCCCCGGCTCGTCCGGGCCGGGTGGACCGGTAGTCGTACTGCGCGACCGTGGGTCGCACGACGGAGGGCGGGAACAATGCGAGGGGTTGTCGGTGGTGTCCGGACCGAGCGTCCGCGGCGGCTTGGCAATCGGCTGAAGCGAACGGTATTGCTGTCCCTGGCAGCGCTGCTGCCGGTCGGTGCCTCGGTGGCCGGGCCGGCCGCGCCGGCCTCGGCGCAGTTCGATCCCAGCGGTATCGATTTCTGGGTCGATTCGGAGATGGGGCCCATCAAGTCCCGGGTGTTCCGCGCCGCGGACGGCAATACCGGCCGGGTCGTGTACGCGCTGGACGGGATGCGTGCCCGCGACGACCTCAGCGGCTGGGAGATCGATACCGATATCGCTCGCGAACTGACCAAATGGAATATCAACGTGGTCATGCCGGTCGGCGGCCGCTCCAGTTTCTACGCGGACTGGAACGCCCCCAGCGATTTCTTCGGACTGGGTAGTTCCGGTAGCGCGAGCGGTGCCACCGGATCCGCGGCGGATTCGGGATCGGGTCTGGCGTCCGGTTCCGCTGCCGGGGTCGGCCGCACCACCACCTACAAATGGGAATCCTTCCTCACCCGCGATCTGCGCTGGGCGCTGCGCGATCGGCTCGGCTTCAACCCGAACGGCAACGGTGTGTTCGGGTTGTCGATGGGCGGCAGCGCCGCGCTGGCGCTGGCGGCCTACCACCCCGACCAGTTCCGTTACGCCGGCTCCTATTCCGGATACCTGAATGTGTCGGCACCCGGTATGCGGGAGGCGCTGCGGGTGGCGATGCTCGACGCCGGCGGCTTCAATATCGACGCCATGGCGCCGCCGTGGAGCCCGCAGTGGCTGCGAATGGATCCGTTCGTTTTCGCGCCGATGCTGCGCGCCAACAACACCCGATTGTGGGTTTCGGCCGGTAGCGGCCTGCCGGCCGCCACCGACGGCCTGGATTTCAACACGATCAACGCCATGGGCCTGGAAGCGCTCGCGCTGGCCAACACCCGGGCGTTCCAGGTGCGGATGATGTCGCTGGGGGCGGCCAACGCGACCTACGACTTCCCGGCTGTCGGCGTACACAACTGGCGCTACTGGGCGACCGAGGTGTACCGGATGATCCCGGATATGTCGGCGAACATCGGCTGATCCGGGCCGGAGCGGCTGGTCGTCGGCCCGGCGGAACAAACCGGTCGGCCTCGTTGCGGAATCGTTGCCGGAGTGGGCTGTGGCCCGCTTCGGCAACACTTGCGTATTCAGCCCACCGGTGTCGGTGTGACCTGCGACACTATCGGGCAACATGAACGTGCGGTTGACCGATTGATCCACCAGGAACATGTATCCAGATAACGGCTTCCGGTTTCTCCGGGCGCCGTGATCTATGTATCCGAGATGGGGCCGGTAACGTAGCTCGTAATTTGCTCTCCGGCTGTCCAGGCGAAAGGTCTAGTCGAATGCGAAGTGCGCGCAGGCCCGGATCGGTGCGAACCCACCGCTGGGCGCAGCGGTGGGCGATGGGGGTGGCCGTGGCGCTTCTGGCCCCCCTCGCGGTGGCATTGTCGGATGTGGCCCCCCGGGTCGAAGCGGCCCCGAATCCGGCGGGTTTCGATTTCTGGGTCGACTCACCGGAGATGGGCCCGATCAGGTCGCGGGTCTTCCGCGCCAAGGACGGCAACACCAACCGGGTGGTGTACGCCCTCGACGGTATGCGCGCTCCTGAAAGCCACAGCGGCTGGGAGAACGACACCAATATCGCCAACGCGCTGACCGACTGGAATATCAACGTCGTCATGCCGATCGGCGGTATGTCCAGCTTCTATGCGGACTGGAACGCCGCCAGCTCCTTCTTCGGCCTCCCTCCGACCGGTTCCTCCTCCGGATCCGGCGCCCTCAACACCATTTCCGAGGGCCCCGGCAAGAGCTACCGGTACGCCTGGGAGACGTTCATCAACCAGCATCTGCGCTGGGCCCTGAACAGCCGGCTCGGTTTCAATCCGAACCGCAACGGTATCTTCGGCCTGTCGATGGGCGGCAGCGGCGCGCTCACCCTGGCCGCTTACCATCCCGACCAGTTCAGCTTCGCGGGGTCGTACTCCGGCTACCTGAACATCTCCGCGCCCGGTATGCGTGAGGCCATCCGGGCCGCCATGGTCGACGCCGGCGGCTACAACGTGGACTCCATGGCGCCACCCTGGGGCCCCCAGTGGCTGCGGATGGATCCGTTCGTCTTCGCGCCGCTGCTCCGCGACAACAACACCCGATTGTGGATATCCGCCGGAAGCGGCCTGCCCGGTCCCGGCGACGGGTTCAACGGCAATACGGTCAACGGTATGGGCCTCGAAGCGCTCGCGCTGGCCAACACCCGTTCGTTCCAGGTTCGGATGATGACACTGGGCGCCAACAATGTCACCTACTCGTTCCCGGCAACCGGTATTCACTCCTGGACCTACTGGGAGGCCGAGGTGTATCGGATGCTCCCGGATTTGTCGGCGAATATCGGATAACGGCAGTTCGGGGTCTCCTTTACCGGGGCCCCGAACCCAGCCCAGTGTGCCCGCCCCGGAGGAGTCCTCCGGGGCGGGCACACTGCTGTCGATAGGAATTCGCCTCCCGGTTCTTAATCCGTTACACAACCCAGGTCGGAGCGCGATTTCGATAACAGCCGAATATCCCGGCCCGCCGAGACATCAACGCTTCGGCAAGGTATCGTCACGGGGCGATCACAGCGGTTCTCGCGGCGGATTTCGGCCATCCGATCAGCACGGCCTTGCTTAGGCTCGATGAGGTCGAATAAGGTCCAGCGAGCACATCTGTGACCAGATCGTTGTAGCGCTGGCGGCCCCGTGGTTGGTCGGGACCCGGCCGCCGGCGCCGCCGAGCAGAAACGGGGTGTTGTCCGCACAGCGGTAGCGAACAACACCACAACAGCAGAAAGAGAGCAGAATTCATGCGTTTCGGCAGGGCAGCCGGCCCGAAGAGAAGTACCGGGCCCTCGCGGGCACCCCGCGGTTGGCGTAACCGGATTCTGGCTATCGGTGCGGCAGTGCTCGCGCTACCGGTCGCGGCAGGTATCGCGGCCCCGACTGCCGCGCTGGCATCGCCCGCGGCACCGGTGAAGCGTGGCGCTTTCGAAGAACTGCTGGTTCCCTCGAGCATGGGGCCGATCAAGGTCCAGGTGCAGTGGGCGGCCCGCGGCGGCAACGCCGGGCTCTACCTGCTCGACGGTCTGCGTGCCCGTGACGACCGCAACGCCTGGTCGTTCGAGACCAATGCGCTGCAGCAGTTCGGCAACGACAACATCTCCCTGATCATGCCGGTCGGTGGCCAGGCGAGCTTCTACGCCGACTGGTACTCGCCCAGCAACACCAACGGTCAGAAGTTCACCTACAAGTGGGAGACCTTCCTGACCCAGGAGCTGCCGGCCTTCCTCGAGGGCCACGGCGTCTCGCGCACCAACAACGCGATCGCGGGCCTGTCCATGGGTGGTAGCGCCGCCCTGGCCCTGGCCGCCTACCACCGCGACCAGTTCCGTTCGGCCGCCGCGTACTCCGGTTACCTGAACATCTCGGCGCCGGGTATGCGTGAGGCGATCCGTATCGCCATGCTGGACGCGGGTCGCTTCAACGTCGACTCGATGGCCGCTCCGTGGAGCCCGGCGTGGCTGCGGATGGACCCGTTCGTCTTCGCCCCGCAGCTGCGTGGCCTGCCCATGTACATCTCGGCGGCCAGCGGCCTGCCCGGGCCGTACGACAAGCCGGCCGGTGCGGTCGGTGCGTTCAACACCGGTAACGCCATGGCGCTGGAAGCTCTGTCGCTGGTGAACACCCGGGCCTTCCAGGCGCGGCTGAAGACCCTCGGCATCAATGCCTACTTCGACTTCCCGAGCGTGGGTACCCACTCCTGGAAGTACTGGGAAAGCCAGCTCTTCGCCTCGCGCAAGATGTTCCTGGATTCCACCAACGGCTGGTGATCGACGGTATGCATGCTGATCGGTTGGGGGTGAAC
>JABFXT010000143.1 GCA_013361595.1 Nocardia sp.
TCCATCCGGGACATGACGTGCATCAGATTCACCGAGGTCACCGTGAACCGGCCGTCACGGCCGCGCATCCGGGCCGCGGCGGCGGCGATCCCGGCCGCCGGGTAGAGCAGCGGCAGCGGAACGGCGGCCCGTGGCGGTTCGCGGTCCACCGCGTGGGCCGCCGCGGTGAGCAGTTCGGTATTGGTCAGATAGCGGTCGGCCACGATATAGCGCTCACCGGGGCGCCCGGCCGCGCCCGCCAGGATCAACGCCCGCGCCGCGTCCTCGATCCCGACCGATTCCGATCCGGTGCCCGCGAACCGGAACGGCAGTCTGCCCAGCGCGGCGGCCGCGACGAAGGCGCCGTGCGGGGTCGGCTGCCAGTCGCCGGGGCCGTAGGTGTTCGCGACGCACATCGCGACCGCGGGCAGACCGCGTTCGGTCGCGTAGCGCAGCACCAGGTTCTCGGCCTCGACCCGGGAGCGTACGTACGGGCCGCCGAGCCGGGGCCAGTCGAACGGCACCGTTTCTTCAGCGATACCGCCCGGCCGGCGACCGATGGTGGCGGCGGAACTGGTGAAGACGAATTTCGCCGGTCCGGCCGCGCGGGCCGCGTCGAGCACATGACGCAGGCCCGCGATATTGGTCCGGAACAACGGTTCGGGATCGCGGAGCCAGGCCCGGGTGTCCACGGCGCAGTGGTAGATCACATCGCACCCGCGGACCGCGGCACACAGGGCGTCGTCGTCGAACAGATCGCCGTAGTGGATCTCCACCGGTAGATCCGCGATCGCGCGGATATCGCTGGTGCGGCGCACCAGGACGCGGACCGGCGAGCCCGATTCGACCAGTTGGCGGGTCAGGTGTGAGCCGAGGAATCCGGACGCTCCCACCACCAGTTTCGCCGGTTCGGTCATACCGGTTCGCCTCCTGTCCCGGCCGTGCGGATCGTCGGTCCGGATACGAGTGTCGCAAGGGCGCACGCGGCCTGTACAGAAAACCAGTCAATCGACCGGACAGATATATGGACAATTGTCTGACCGGCTCGATTCCAGGCTGCCATACACGAACGCCGGATCCTGCGCGCCACCGGACCGTTACGTGTTCGGCGCAGCCGCCGCATCCGGGGCGAGTACGGTTTTTCCCGGTACATCCCGTTCGGCATGCGGTCGCGGTGCGCGGAGGAGCCGAGTCCCGGCTGGTCCGCACGACGCGTGTGGTCCGCCGCCGGACGCAAGTGCGATCTGAAAGGACTCGTCCATGGCGATCGACACCGGCGGGAAACCCGCTACATACAACGGTGACTTGCCGGGCTCGCCGAGACACAGACCCTCGGGGCGCCGCCTCGACTGGCTGGTCTTCGGGATCACCTCGATCGGGTCGGTGGCCTTCGTGCTCTGGGGCATCATCGATCAGGACAGTCTGGCCAACTTCGCCTCGAACGCCCAGTCCTGGGTCATCACCAATACCGGCTGGATGTTCGTCCTGGTGGCGACGTCGTTCGTCGTCTATGTGATCTGGCTGGCATTGAGCCGGTACGGCAAGATCCCCCTCGGCGCCGACGGTGAACAGCCCGAATTCCGGACGGTGTCATGGATCGCCATGATGTTCAGCGCGGGCATGGGAATCGGCCTCATGTTCTGGGGCGTGGCGGAGCCGCTGACCCATTTCACCTCTCCGCCGCCGGGTACCGCCGAAGCCGGCAGCCCGCAGGCTGCCGAGGTCGCGATGGCGACCACGCTGTTCCACTGGACCCTGCACCCCTGGGCCATCTACGCCGTCGCCGGTCTCGCGATCGCCTACGGCACCTTCCGGCGCGGTCGTTCGCAGCTGTTCTCCTCGGTGTTCCGCCCGCTGCTCGGCCGGCACGCGGACGGCTGGGGCGGTAAGGCCATCGATATGATGGCGATTTTCGCGACCCTGTTCGGTTCGGCGGCCTCGCTCGGGCTCGGAGCGTTGCAGATCGGCGCCGGCCTCGAGTTCAACGGCTGGATGGACACGGTGGGCAAGCTCGGTCTGGTGGTGGTGATCGCCGTTCTCACCGTCGCGTTCATCGTCTCCGCGGTCTCCGGCGTCGCGCGCGGTATCCAGTGGTTGTCGAATATCAATATGGTCCTCGCGGTGATCCTGGC
>JABFXT010000246.1 GCA_013361595.1 Nocardia sp.
ATGGTCAGGCCTTTGTCGATGGCCAGTCCCTCGACCTGGGAGAACACCGGCGTATGAGTGGCGTCGAGTTCGTCGGTCCGGAAGGTACGGCCCGGGCACACCACATAGATCGGCAGTTCGCGTTCCAGCATCGACCGCACCTGCACCGGCGAGGTGTGGGTACGCAGCACCTGGCGCGAACCGGCCGGGGCGATATGGAAGGTGTCCTGCATGGTGCGGGCCGGATGGTCGGGCAGGAAGTTGAGCGCGTCGAAGTTGAAATGCTCGGTCTCCACCTCCGGCCCCTCGGCGATCTCCCAGCCCATTCCGACGAATACGTCGGCGACCTGCTCGGAGATGACGGTGATCGGATGCCGGGCACCGACCGGACCCCGGTTCGCCGGGAGAGTGACATCGATCGCTTCGGCGACCAGTACCGCGGCATCACGTTCGGCCAGCAGTACCCGCTGCCGTTCCTCGAATGCCTCCGATACGCGCGCCCGCGCCTTGTTCACCCGCTTCCCGGCATCGGCCTTCTCCGATTTGGGCAACGCCCCCAGCGATCGCTGGGCCAGCGCGATCGGCGACCGGCCACCCATGTACTCGGTTTTCGCGGTGGCGAGCGCGTCCAGGTCGGCGGCGGCCGCGAAGGCTTTCTCGGCCGCCGCGGCCGCGGCGGCCAGGGCTTCTTCGGTGAGCGCGGATTCCTGCCCGCCGGTCGCTGCGCCTGCGTCGGTGTCGTCGGCCACGGTCTACTCGTCTCTCCCCTGGGCATCGGTGGACGGGCGCGGTCGGCTCCGGCGCCCGTATTGCTGCTGGTGGAATCGTATTCGATGGCCCCCACCCGGCTCACGTCGATATCCCTCGCCGATCACTGCCCGGTGCGCGGACACGGTCAACCGGTAAAGTCCCCTCCGATGACGAACGCCTTGACCCGCACCGAGACGCTCGCCGGACGTGCCCGCCAGCAGGCGGTCTGGCTGCTGCCGCTTCTGGCGGTGATCGTGACGTGGGTGTGCATGTCGCACCCGATCGATCCGTTCCGCGCCATCAGTGGCGAATACATCGACCTCGAGGTCTATCGCCTCGGGGTCGAGGAGTGGCGCTCGGGCGGCGATCTCTACGGCCATCTCCCGGAGACGGCAGCCGATATCAGCCTCCCGTTCATCTACCCGCCGTTCGCGGCGCTGGCCCTCGGTATCTACGCACTGCTGCCGTGGACCGCGTCGGTTATCACCTACCTGGTGGTCTCGATCGGCGCGCTGGCCATGACGCTGTACCTGGTGGCCCGTCAGATCTGGCCCCGCCAGGACCGCCGCCGGCTCGCCCTGCTGGTCACCGCGACCGCGACCCCGCTGTCACTGCTGCTCGAGCCGGTCTGGTCGACCCTGGATTTCGGTCAGGTCAACCTGATCCTGATGGGCCTGGTCGCGGCCGACTGCCTGACCCGCAATCCGCGCTGGCCGCGCGGTGTCCTGCTCGGTATCGCCGCCGCGATCAAACTCACTCCGGCGGCATTCGTCCTGTTCTTCCTGATCCGCAAGGACTACAAGGCCGCCGCGACGGCCGCGATCAGCGGCGCGATCGCCACGGCGATCGGGTTCGCGGTGATGCCCGACGAGTCGGTGCGGTACTGGTTCGGCGGGTTCGGCAATGTGGGCGGACTGAGCGGGTCGGAGTTCCAGACCAACCAGTCGATACAGGCGGTACTGGCCCGCTTCGCCGTCACCGGCACGGCGGCCACGGCGTTGTGGCTGCTCGCGGCGGTCGCGCTGGTCGCGGTGGCGGTGGCTGCCATTCGGCGGACCGGAACACCGCCGATGATCGCCTTGGCGGTCAACGCGGTGGTCGCGCTGCTCGTCTCCCCCATCTCCTGGTCACATCACTGGGTGTGGGTGGCCCCGGCGCTGCTGGCGATGATCGGCTACGCGACCACCCGGCCCTGGTCGGAGGTACGCGGATGGTATGCCGCGGCGGCGGCCACAGCGGTGGTCTTCGTCCTGGCCGAACACAACGACCTACCCGGTAACGACGGCCGGGAGCTGGACTGGTCGGTCTGGGACAAGGTGATCGGTAACGGCTACGTCTGGTTCAGCCTGCTGCTGGTGGTGTTGTACGCGACCGTGAGCCGGCGACAGCACCCCGTCGACCGGCCCGCCCCCACCGGCTCCGCCGAATCGCTGGTCTCGGTCCGGGAAAGCTGATCGGCGACGCGCCGGTAGGGCGCGCCGCCGATCGAACCGTCCGGCCGCGGGCAGTTCAGCTCACCGATTCCCGCGCGGTGATCCGGCCCGGGAGCAGGGCCGCGGCCAGCGCCCCCGCCGCGACGACGCCCGCGCCGACCCAGACCGCCGGCACCAGCCCGTCCACATAGCTCTGCGGGTCGGTGTACGCGCCGTACGAGGCGAACACCGACGCCAGCACCGCGATACCCATCGCCACCCCGACCTCACGCACCGTGTTGTTGGTGCCGGAAGCCACCGAGCGGTCCGCCTCCGGCACCGCGCCCATCACCACGGTCGCCAGCGGGGCGAAGGTCAGTCCCATCCCGAACCCGGCCAGCAGCAGCGGCGTCACGAAGGTGCTGTAGGCGAGATCCACCGCGGTGACGGTGGCCATCCAGGCCAGCGCCACCGCGAGCAGTGCCTGCCCGGTCACCAGCAGGATCCGCGCGCCGACCCGGTCGATCACCAGACCGGCCAGCGGGGCCACCACCATCGGCGCCATGGTCCACGGCATGGTGCGGATACCGGACTCCAGCGGGCTGTACCCCTGCACGACCTGGAAGAACTGGGCAAGCAGGAAGATCGAGCCGAAAACACCGATCGAGAAGGCGAACGCCACCACATTGGCCACGCCGAAAGCCCGGATCCGGAACAGCCGCGGCGCGAGCATCGGCGCGGCGGCCCGCCGCTCCCAGCCGATCAGCCCGGCCAGCAGCATCGCGCCGCCGATCAGTGCCGTGAGTACGCCGCGCGAGGTCCAGCCCTCGTCGGCCCCGTGCACGATTCCCCAGACGACTGCCAGCACGCCCGCCGAGGCGAGTACCAGCCCGACCGGGTCCAGCCGCCCGCCGCCGCCCCGTGATTCGCGCAGCGTCCAGATCACCAGCGGCAGCACCAGCACCCCGATCGGCACATTGACCCAGAAGATCCACTGCCAGCTGAGCCCGTCGACCACGGCTCCGCCGAGCAACGGGCCGACCGCCACGCCCAGTCCGGCGATACCGCCCCAGATCCCGATGGCTGCACTGCGCAGCCGTTCGGGGACCGCGTCCGACAGCAGGGTGAGCGAGAGCGGCATCACCGCGGCACCGCCGAAGCCCTGCACCACCCGCGCGGCGACCAGCATGCCCGGGTCGGTCGCGAGTGCGCAGGCCGCCGAGGCGAGCGTGAACACCGCGATACCCGCCACGAACACCCGGCGACGCCCCAGCCGGTCGCCGAGCGCGGACGCGGTGAGCAGCAGGGCGGCGAAGGACAGCGTGTAGGCGTTGACGAACCATTGGAGATCGCCCAGGGAAGCGTTCAGCTCGGTGCGGATCACCGGGAGCGCGTTGGTGACCACCAGATTGTCCAGGGTGACCATGAACATCGGAATGCCGACGGCGCCGAGTACGGCCGCCAGCGGCCGCCGGGGCGCCGTACCGAGCGCGGCGACGGCGGAAAATGCGCTGTTCGTGGGCGGTGGGCTCAGTATTTCGGTCATATCCAGTCCTTGTTGTAATCGACTGATAACTAGGCTCGATACGACGGTATGCATCGACTGATAACATGTCAAGGGTCAGGCAGTCGACAAGGAGGACCATGCCGGAATCGACCAGGACCAGGATGACCGCCGGCGAACGCGGAGCGCAGGTACTGACCGCGGCGGTCTCCGCCTTCGCGGAAACGGGCTACGCGGCCACCCGCACCGACGAGATAGCCCGCCGGGCCGGTGTCTCCCAGCCGTACGTCATCCGCCTCTTCGGCTCCAAACAGCGCCTTTTCCTGGCAGCGGTCGCCCAGGTCTGCGATCGGATAGAGACCGTGTTCGCCGAGGCCGCCGCCGACGCCGGGCCGGGCGGGCCACTGGAAGCGATGTCCCACGCCTACGACCGGTTCCTGGCCGAACGCGAACTCCTGCAGGTTCTGCTGCATGCCTTCGCGGCCGCCGCCGATCCGGAGATAGGACCGGTCGTGCGGGAACGGTACGGCCGGATCTACCGGCTCATCGGCGAGCTGACCGGCGCCCCGGTCACCCAGAAACGGCAATTCCTCGCCTCCGGGATGCTGCTCACCGTGATGGCGGCACTACAGGTCGCCGGCCCCGATGCGATCCCCGCCGAATGGGCGACCGAACTGCTGGACGACCTCGCCGAATACGGCGACTGACCGGGCCCGCATCGTTGGCCGGCCGACCGGGCGAGGGCCACCCCGTCGCGATCAGGCGCCGCGGAACCGGATCCGCGAATTCGCGTAGAGGCAGATCGCGGCGGCCGTCGCCAGGTTGAGGCTCTCCGCACGACCCCGGATCGGGATCCGGACACGATGATGCGCCCGCCGGGCCACCACCGGGTCCAGACCGTGCGCTTCGTTGCCGAAGAGCCAGGCGACCGGCCGCTCGAACAACTCGTCGGCGTCGTCGAGATCTATCTCACCGTCGGCCGCGGTCGCCATCGTGGTGATCCCGGCGGATTCGATACGGTCCAGCACGGCGGCGGTATCGCGCTCCCGGACGATCGGCACGTGGAAGAGGCTGCCCGCACAGGACCGCACACATTTGCCATTGTGCGGGTCCACGCTGTCACCGGCCAGCACCACCGCGTCCGCGCCGACCGCGTCGACCACCCGGATGAGCGTGCCCGCGTTCCCGGGGTCGGCCATCGCGACCGGTACCGCCAGCATGCGCGGGAGCTCCACCGCCGGATCGGCGGCCGGGACGATACTGTCCAGCGGCATATCCACCAGATCGCAGACCGCCACCAACCCGGGCGGGGTGACGGTCTCCCCCAGCGTCTGCGCGGCCCGGTCGGTCACCAGGGTCGTACGTACGCCCGCGGCTTCGGCGCCGGCGATCAGCGCATTCTCCCGAGCGGCGCCTTCGAGGGAATAGAACAGCTCGTGTACCCGCCCGACCTCCAGTGCGGCACCGACGGAGTTGGCGCCCTCGGCCAGAAACCGGCCCGCTTTTCGCCGTCCCGCACTCCGGTGCAGTTTCGCCGCGGAAACCACCCGCGCGTTGCGCCAGTCCATCGGTTCTTGTCGGTCACGCACCAGAAGATCGTAGTGGCCGCCCGGCCCGGCACTCCGGAGCAGGCCGGGCCCGGGTTCGCCGCGAGCAGAGGCGGGTCGGGCATTCGGGCGCCGCATCGATCGCACCTCGACAAACCGGCCGCGCGCCTCTATTTTAGAGGCATGATCGACTCCCCGGTACTCACCACCTGGCGATCCGGCGATACGGATGCCCTGGCGGCGACGGTCTCCGACGATGTGGTGTTCTCCAGCCCGGTCGCGGACTACCGCGGCCGGGACGCGGCGCTACACATACTCGGACTGATCGCCGCGGCGATCGACGAGCCCCGGTCGATCCGGGCGATATCCGGCGCGGACGACGCGTTCCACCGCTTCGTCGCGCAGGTCGGTGGCACCGAACTCCAAGGCGTTCTCCACGAGGAACGCGATTCGACCGGCAGGCTCGTCCACATCACGCTGTTCCTGCGGCCGTATTCCGTACTGCGCACCGCGATGGGCACCATGCGTCGCCTGCTCGAGACTTCACCGCTGCCGGTGCGGCCCGAGTGACGGCGGCTCCGGTGCCCTCGACTCCCCGGCCGGGCAAGCCTGTCCGTGGCTCGTCCACCGGCCGACCGGTCATGGTTCTGCTCGACCTCGTCGGCCGCCGCTGGACACTGCGCATCCTGTGGGAGCTGGACCGGGCCGCGCACCCCCTCACCTTCCGCGAACTACGGGCGCGATGCGACGATCTGTCCTCGAGCCTGCTGTCCCGCCGGCTCCACGAGCTCACCGAAACCCATCTGGTCGGCCGCGCCGAATCCGGCTATACGCTCACCGAACCGGGGACCCGGCTGCTCGGCCATCTCCGCCCGCTCACGACCTGGGCACAGGACTGGGCCACCGAGTTCGATATCGAGAGCCGGTCGCCTCGAACATGAACTAGGAGAAAGTCTCCAGGAACTCGCGGACGAAGCAGAGCGGGCAGATCGGATCGAACGGCGCCGTCGCCGGCTCGACCCGTTCGCCGGGCGTCGCGGGCACCACCGGGAGCTCCGCCGCGGCCACCGCCGGCTGCAGCCCGATCACGAGCGAGACCGCAGCCGCGGCAACGATATTCAGCACAGAACGGTTCATGACTGCTCCTCGGCGCGATGGACGGGCCATCACCGTATCAACGCGCCCGGTCCGTCCACCCCCGGAATCCGGAACTGTCCCGCGCCGGGTGCGCGACCGGCCCGATTCACCGGAACCGCGGGAGGCCGTCGGTTCCGGTCCGGGGCGCGGACCCGGTCACCTCGTATCCGAGCGGGAGCGGGCCGCGCTCGGCCACCTCATGGGCGACGAAGCCGGTCAGCTCGGGCTCTCGGCCCGGATCTCGCTCTCGACGAGGGCGGTGAGCTGATCGGTGACCGTCCCCCACCCGTATTCGAATCCGAGTTCTTCGTGCCGGGCCCGAGCAGCCGGATCACCGTGCCGGACCAGCACCCGATAGTCGGTACCGTCCGGGTGGTCCCGCAGGGTGATCTCCGCGGTCATCACGATCTCCCCCGCGGCCGGCCGCCAGCCACTGTCGAGCGCGGTGGTGAAGACCAGGCGTTCCCGTTCCTCGACCACGAGAAAGCAGGCGTCCAGATGCGGAACGAATTCACCGCCGTCCGCGCTCATCCTGGTCACGAAGGCGCCGGCGGGGCGGGCCTCCAGTCGTTCGACCCGGCAGCGGGCGGGCGCGGGCAGCCACCAGCGGGCCAGGCTGCCGGGATCGGTCCAGGCGTTCCACACCGCGGCGCGCGGGGCACGGATCACCCGATGCAGGGCGAGGTCGAGATCAGGGTTCATCGGTGGACTCCAGGGTTTCGAGGAGGAATTGTTCGAGTCGGTCGGTGCGGTCTTCCCAGACACGCCGCTGTTCGGCCAGCCAGCCGTCGATCAGCGCGAACCGTTCGCGATCGAGCTCGCACTGCCGCACCCGCCCGGTCTTGACCGTCCGGATCAGCCCGCTGTCCTCCAGCACGCGCAGGTGCTTCATGAACGACGGCAGGGTGATCGGCAGATCCTGTGCCAGTTCGCCGACACTGGCCGGACCGGCCCCGAGTCGCTGGACCACCCGCCGCCGGGAAGGGTCCGACAGCGCCGCGAACACGCTGTCCAGCGACTCCAAATACTTAGCCATATGGCTAAGTATTAACCGATACCTCCTCTCGTCGCAAGACCCACCGGCCGAGTGGCCACCACCCGACGCCGAACAGCGCGACCCCCGGCCGAATGACTGTCGCGACAAAAACTGTCTAGACAGCTATA
>JABFXT010000006.1 GCA_013361595.1 Nocardia sp.
GGTCGCTCAATTCGGCGACGGTCGCGGCCAATACGGCGGCGCGAACCTTCGGTCCACGGCCGAGTGGTGCGGCACACATTGCAACTCCTTGTTGCGATATCGAGGAGGGGCGGGCATGCTGACGATATCGCAACTCAGTGTTGCGATATCGGTGAGAGGGATTCCCATGTGGTCGACACCCGTGCGCGCGGCGGCACTCCTGTTCCCCGGACTCCTGGCCGGAGCCTTCGGATACGGCGCGGTGAACGTGCTCTACGCGTTCCGCGCGGTGCCCCCGGACGTCCGGTTCACCTTCCATACCGCGCTCATGCGGGTGAACGGGCCCGTTGTGCAATCGCTGATGGGCCTGGCCGTATTGAGCACGCTGATGCTGGCACTGCGCTCGCGCTCCGGATCGCGCTGGGTCGCCGGGACGGCATCGGCCCTGACGATCACGTCGTTCCTGGTGACCAGGTTCGGCAACGTTCCGATCAATCAGCACATCAAAGCGTGGGCGGTCGGTACCCCACCGGCCGATTACGCCGAGATCCTGCACCGCTGGGAGATGTTCCATTTCCTGCGGACCGGCTGTGCGCTGGCCGCGTTCGTCCTGGTGATCGGTGTCGTCCTGCGGGCCGCGAACCGCGATCCCGGCGATCCGGCCACGCGCCCGGCGACAGCCGAGCGGTAGTCAGCCCAGACCGGCGGCGGCGTCCGCGTCCAGCAGCCAGGTGGTGGACTCCGACCCGTGCGCGCCCGCCGCCGGAACCCGGAGCGGATCGGCGCCTTGCAACGCGGCGGCCACCGGATCGGCTTTGCCGGAGCCGGACACCACGAACACCACATGCCGGGACCGGCGGATCGCCGGATAGGTCAGCGTGACCCGCACCGGCGGCGGTTTGGGGGAGTCGGTGACCGCCACGGCGTATTCGCGCTCCTCGCCGATCGCATCGGCATGCCCGGGGAACAGCGAATTGATATGCCCGTCGGGGCCCATCCCGAGCAGATGCAGATCGAAGGCCCCGGACGCGGCGAGGTGCGCGCGTACGGCGGTGGCGTATTCGGCGGCCGCCTCGACCGGATCGGGGTACTCGCCGTCGGAGGTGGCCACGGTGTGGATCCGCGCCGGATCCACCGGCACATGATCGAGCAGAGCCCGGTGCGCCTGGAGTTCGTTGCGCTCCGGATCACCGGCGGGGACGAAACGTTCGTCACCCCAGAAGACATCGAGTTTCGACCAGTCGAGATCGCCCGAATCGGCCCGGACCTTCTCCAGCAATGTGATCCCGGTGCCGCCGCCGGTCACCACGACCGATGCCGAACCGCGCTCGGCCTGCGCGGCGACCAGGACCTCGACGAACCGCCGGGCGGCGGCGGTGGTCAGCGCGTCACCGTCGGTATGGACTTCCACGACTGCTTCGGAACTAGTGGTCATAGGTCACCCCTTCGATTCCGGCCAGAGCCTCGGCGTAGATCTCGTCCGCGTCCAGCCGCCGCAATTCCTCGGCCAGACAGTCGCGGGTTTCGCGGCGCGCCAACGCTATCCGCTGGACGGGGTCGCCGGTGCGGGTCAGTGTGGCGGTGACCCCGGTCTGCGGGCGCTCGATGGCGATGGACACCGATTTCCGGCGCAGCTCCACCCGGAGATCCCCGGTATGCCGGTACACCGGGCAACCCAGCCGCCCGGCCAGCCAGCCCGCGAGGATGTCCAGGGCCGGTTCGTCACGCAATCCCGATATCTTCACCGACTGCACCGGTTCGAATGGGGGCACGTCCATGGCGGCGGCCAGCAACGCCCGCCAATAGGTGATCCGGCTCCACGCCAGATCGGAATCTCCGGGCGCGTAGGAATCGTGCCGCTTCTTGATGGTCGCCTGCGGGTCCGGCGCGAAGGTGGCGTCGGTGATACGCCGGGTCGCCAGCCGGCCCACCGAATCCTTCGACGGGAACTCGGGGGCGCCGCGCGGCCACCAGGCCACCACCGGGGTGTCGGGCAGCAGAAACGGGATGACCACGCTGTTCTCGTGATTCACCAGCTGCCCCTGCAACCGCAGCACGATCACTTCGGCCGCACCCGCGTCGCCACCGACCCGGATCTGCGCGTCCAGCCGCGTCGCCGCCGACCGATCGCCGCGGGCCAGCACCACCACCCGGCACGGATGTTCGCGGCTGGCATCGTTGGCGGCGTCGATGGCCTCCTCGGCCTCCGAGCTGTCCAGGGTGCACACCACCAGGGTCAGCACCCGGCCCATGGTGATCACACCGTTGCTCTCGCGCAGCTGCACCAGGCGTTTGGTGACGGCGCCGGTGGTGGTGTCCGGAATATCGATGATCACGGCCGCCGCCATTCCCGGCCGGTCCGGGCCAGCATCGCGTCGGCGGAGTCCGGACCCCAGGTACCGGCCTCGTACTGCTCGGGCTTCCCGTCGGCGGCCCAGTGGGCGAGTACCGGATCCAGGATGCGCCAGGACAATTCGACCTCCGCGTTGACAGGGAACAACGAGGGTTCGCCGAGCAGCACGTCCAGGATCAGCCGCTCGTAGGCTTCCGGAGACGATTCGGTGAACGCCTCGCCGTAGCTGAAGTCCATGTTCACATCGCGGACTTCCATCGACGACCCGGGCACTTTCGACCCGAAGCGCATGGTGATGCCCTCGTCCGGCTGTATCCGGATGACGAGCGCGTTCTCCCCGAGCTCCTCGGTCATGGTCTGATCGAAGGGCAGATGCGGGGCGCGTTTGAACACCACCGCGATCTCGGTGACCCGGCGGCCCAGCCGTTTACCGGTGCGCAGATAGAACGGCACGCCGGCCCAGCGCCGGGTATCGACCTCGAGGGTGATCGCGGCGTAGGTCTCGGTACGCGACTGCGGATCGAAGCCCTCCTCGTCCAGCAGGCCCACCACCTCCTGGCCGCCCTGCCAGCCGGCGGCGTACTGGCCGCGGGCGGTGGTCTCGTCGAGCGGCTCCACGAGTTTGGTGGCGGAGAGGACCTTGATCTTCTCGTTCTGCAACTGCCGCGGTTCGAAGCTGATCGGCTCCTCCATGGCGGTGAGCGCGACCAACTGCAGCAGATGGTTCTGGATCACATCGCGTGCGGCGCCGATACCGTCGTAGTAGCCGGCCCGGCCGCCCAGGCCGATATCCTCGGCCATCGTGATCTGGACGTGGTCGACGTAATTGGCGTTCCAGATCGGATCGAACAACTGGTTGGCGAAGCGCAGCGCCAGAATGTTCTGCACCGTCTCCTTGCCGAGATAATGGTCGATCCGGAAAACCGTTTCCTCGGGGAACACCCGGTTCACCAGCGCGTTCAGTTCGCGCGCACTGTCCAGATCGTGTCCGAACGGTTTCTCGATCACCACCCGCCGCCAGGGCGCGCGCCCGAGCGCGGCCGCCGAACTGGTGAGCTGATGGCGGTGCAGCTGGTCGAGCACCACCGGGAAGGTGTTCGGCGGAATCGACAGATAGAAGGCGTGATTACCGCCGGTACCCCGCTCGTCGTCGAGCTGGGCCAGGGTTTCGGCGAGCCGGCCGAATGCGTCGCCGTCTTCGAAGGTCCCTTGGACGAAGCGGAACCCTTCGGCCAGATGGTCCCAGACCTCCTGGCGGAACGGGGTCCGCGCGTGTTCACGGACGGCTTCGTGCACGATCTCGCCGAAATCCCTGTCCGACATCTCCCGGCGGGCGAAACCGACGAGCGCGAAACCCGGGGGCAGCAGCCCCCGGTTCGCCAGATCGTAGATGGCCGGCATGAGCTTGCGCCGGGACAGATCTCCGGTGACCCCGAAGATCACCATGCTGCACGGGCCCGCTATGCGCGGAATCCGTTTGTCCCGGCTGTCCCGCAGCGGATTACGCCACGGGGTGCCGGATGCCGTAACAGTGCTCTCCGGAGCGCCGGCCATCGTTGTCAATTACCTCCTGCAGCGGACTGGAGTTCGGCCGTCGTGGCCTCCAGCAGTTCCTCCCAGGACTTCTCGAACTTCTCCACGCCCTCACGCTCGAGGACCGCGAACACATCGTCGAGATCGATACCGGCCGCGCGCAGCTGATCGAACACCTCGTTCGCCTCCGCGGCGGTGCCGGAGACGGTGTCCCCGCGGACCTCGCCGTGATCGGCGACGGCCTCGAGCGTCTTCTCCGGCAGTGTGTTCACCGTGTTCGCCGCGACCAGCTCGGTCACGTAGAGGGTGTCCGAGTAGTCGGGGTTCTTGACGCCGGTCGACGCCCACAGCGGCCGCTGCCGGTTGGCGCCGGCCGAGGCCAGATCCTCGTAGGTGGAGACATGACCGCCGCCGGGGGCGAAGACATCCTCGTACTCGGCGTAGGCGAGGCGGGCGTTGGCGACGCCGGCCTTGCCCCGCAGAGCGAGCGCCTCCGGAGTACCGATGGCCTCCAGGCGTTTGTCGATCTCGGTATCCACCCGGGAGACGAAGAAGGACGCCACCGAATGGATCTTGGCCAGATCGTGCCCGGCGACCCGCGCCTTGCGCAGACCTTCGAGATAGGCGCCCATCACCGCGCGGTACCGCTGTACCGAGAAGATCAGCGTGACGTTCACGCTGATGCCCTCCTCGATCACGGCGGCGATGGCGGGCAGTCCCGCCTCGGTGGCCGGGATCTTGATGAACAGGTTCGGCCGGTCGACGATCTTCCACAGTTCGACCGCCTGGGCGACCGTCTTGTCGGCATCGAAGGCCAGGCGTGGATCGACCTCGATGGATACGCGGCCGTCCACCCCGCCGGTCTGTTCGAACACCGGGGCCAGCACATCGCAGGCCGCGCGAACATCGTCGGTGGTGATGGTGCGGATCGCGGCGTCGACATCGGCGCCGCGCGCGGCCAGTTCACGGACCTGCGCGTCGTAGGCGTGCCCCTTGCTCAGGGCACCCTGGAAAATGGTGGGGTTGGTGGTGACGCCGACGATGCCGCGGGTGGCGATCAGTTCGGCGAGGTTGCCGGAATTGATCCGATCGCGCGACAGATCGTCCAGCCACACCGACACCCCGGCCGCGGCCAGGGCGGCGATGTTCTCGTTCTGTGCCATGGGCCCTTATCCCTTCACATTGTCGAGCGTGCGCTGCGCAGCGGCCACGACAGCCTCGGGCGTGAAGCCGAACTCGCGGAACAAGGTCTTGTAATCGGCCGAGGCGCCGAAATGCTCGATCGAGACGATCTCGCCCGCGTCACCGGTGAACCGGTACCACGGCATCGCGATACCGGCCTCGACGACGACCCGAGCGGCGACCGCCGGGGGCAGCACCTCGTCCCGATACGCCTTGTCCTGCGCGTCGAACCACTCCACGCACGGCATCGAGACCACCCGGGTGCCGATGCCCTGCTCCTCCAGCGTAGTGCGCGCGGCCACGGCGAGCTGGAGCTCGGAACCCGTGGCGATGATGATCACCCGCGGAATCCCGGTGGAGGCCTCGGCCAGGATGTAACCGCCCTTGGCGACACCCTCGAGGCTGGTGCCCTCCTGTACCGGCAGGTCCTGCCGGGTCAGCGCCAGCGCGGCCGGGCCGCCGGTGCCCACGGCGTCGCTCGAGACGAACGGCGAATTGTGCTTACCGCTGTGCTTCTCGATCACCGTGCGCCAGGCGTACGCGGTCTCGTTGGCGTCACCGGGGCGGACCACCGACAGACCCGGGATGGCGCGCAGAGCGGCCAGATGCTCGATCGGCTGGTGGGTCGGGCCGTCCTCGCCGAGACCGATCGAATCGTGGGTCCAGACGTAGGTGACCGGTACCCGCATCAGCGCGGCCAGCCGGACGGCCGGACGCATGTAATCGCTGAACACCAGGAAGGTGCCACCGTAGGGGCGCGTGGGACCGTGCAGCGCGATGCCGTTGAGGATCGAACCCATCGCGTGCTCCCGGACACCGAAGTGCAGGGTGCGGCCGTAGGGGCTCGCCTTCCACATACCGGTCGAGATGGATTCCGGGCCGAAGCTCAGCGAATCCGGGATGGTGGTGTTGTTCGACTCGGCGAGATCGGCCGAACCGCCCCACAATTCCGGCAGCACCGGGCCCAGGGCACCCAGCACCTTGGCCGAGGCCTTACGGGTGGCCAGGCCCTTGGCGTCGGGCTCCCAGGTGGGCAGGCCGTCGGCCCAGCCCTCGGGGAGCTGACCGTTGAACAGCCGGTCGAACAGCTTCTTGGCCTCGGGCGCGCGCTGGGCCCAGGCGTCGAATTCGACGGTCCAGTCCGCGTGCGCCCGCGCGCCGCGCTCGGCGGTCTTGCGGGTGTGCGCGATGACCTCGTCGGCGACCTGGAAGCTCTGCTCGGGATCGAACCCGAGGGCCCGCTTGGTCCCCGCCACCTCATCGGCGCCGAGGGCGGCGCCGTGCGAGGCACCGGTGTTCATCTTGGTGGGGGCCGGGTAGCCGATGATGGTGCGCAGCAGGATCAGCGACGGCCTGCCGGTCTCCGCCTTGGCGGCGGCCAGCGCGGCCTCGATCGCGACGACGTCCTCGCCGCCCTCCACGACCTCCACATGCCAGCCGTAGGCCGCGTAGCGGGCCGCGACATCCTCGGTGAAGGCGATGGTGGTGTCGTCCTCGATGGAGATCTTGTTGTCGTCGTAGATCACCACCAGATTGCCCAGCTGCTGGGTGCCCGCCAGCGAGGAGGCCTCGGAGGTGACGCCCTCTTCCATATCGCCGTCGGAGGCGATCACGTAGATGTGGTGGTCGAACGGGCTGGCGCCGGTCTCGGCCTCCGGGTCGAACAGACCGCGTTCACGGCGGGCGGCCATCGCCATTCCGACCGCGGAGGCCAGGCCCTGGCCCAGCGGGCCGGTGGTGATCTCCACACCCTTGGTGTGGCGGTATTCCGGATGGCCCGGGGTCAGCGAACCCCATGTGCGCAGATTGCGCAGATCATCGAGTTCCAGGCCGAATCCGGCCAGGTACAGCTGGATGTAGAGGGTCAGGCTGGAATGCCCGCACGACAGTACGAACCGGTCGCGACCGACCCATTCCGGATCGGCGGGATCGTGGCGCATGGTGCGCTGGAACAGCGTGTAGGCGAGCGGCGCGAGACTCATCGCGGTACCCGGGTGGCCGTTGCCCGCGGTCTGCACCGCGTCGGCGGCGAGGACCCGGACGGTGTCGACAGCTTTGGTGTCCAGATCCGTCCAGTCGTCCGGAAGGTTCGGCTGGGTGAGGGCGCGGATGTCGTCTGTCACTGACACGACCGTGTTTCTCCTGACATTTCGAGGCGTCGAAATTGGGGGCGGGCAGGGTGGCGAACCGGTGCGGCGCGGTGACTGTGGCGCCGCATACACCCCATACCCTAATTGCGCCCGGCCGCCCCCGTGCAGGCCCCCCGGCTAGTCCCGCGAGCCGGTCATCGCCCGGATGGCGCCGGTGCCCGGCCGACCCCGGCGATCGGTCGACCGGGCGAGCGCACAGGGGCGACCGGCGGCGCATACCGGACGTGGGTCTACCATCGTGCGTAGTAGTAGCCGCGTCGCAGCCGCGCGCTGCTCCTTCCCAAACCGGATG
>JABFXT010000590.1 GCA_013361595.1 Nocardia sp.
GAACAGTGGGCGTACCGGGGGTTTGCGCCGGTCGTGGCGCCGGAGCCGGCTACCCGGCCGGGGCCGGAGCCGCCCGGCCCGGTTCGCCCGGCGCGACGAACAGCGGCCGGTCGGTCGGGAGATTGATGAAACTCGGCGCGGCCGGATCCAGCTGCAGATGCTGCGGCGCGAGTTCGGTGTTGTTCAGCATGGGCCGGAAGGCCAGTGCTTTGGGGGAGTTACCGGCGAATACGTCGAGCCGCAGCCGGTGCCCCGGCGCCAGCACGGCCTGGATCGGAATGACCGCGATATCGAGGGCGACCGGCTCGCCGGGTACCACTTTGCGCACACTGTCGAGGGTGAGCGGGTTGTGCGGCGCGGTGAGGTCACCGCTGGCCGAGCGGGTGCTGCGGGCCTCGTCGATCGCGCGCAGCGACGCGGTGAGCTGGCCGGTGCTCAGCACGGTCGAGGTGCCGTCCGGCGCCACATCGTTGACCGTGACGTTCCAATAGCCGTCCGCGGCGTCGTGGACCGTCTCTAGATGCACATTGATCGGTCCGGAGATGATCGTGCGTTCGGCGATCGGCTCGGTGGTGAAGGTGAGCGCATTGCGTTCGGCGATGCGGGAATCCTTGGCGCACATATCCAGCACCGCGCCGATCCCCGCCGACCCCTGCGCCATATCCCGCGAGCACAGATTCGTCAGCCCCGGCGCCACCGTGAGACGGTCGGACCCGCCCGGCTGTCCGGTGAGCGATCCGTCGTGCACGCTGTCGTCGGTGGTCCCGCTGGGGGCGCCGGACAGATAGACCCGCCGATGTGTCATCCCCGGCTGCGGGAACTGGTCCATGACCACCCCGTTTCCACCCTGCTCCCAGACGATCACCGGGCCGTAGCCGGCGATCCCGTTGTCGATGTCCTTGAGCCAGTGGTCGAACCACGCGCGCTGTAGTACGTCCAGTCGCGGCGGCGCCCCCGGCCGCCCCGTGCCCGAACCCGGGTTGGCGTGATAGGTGTCGCCGACGATCAGTTGCTTACGGCCCGGCGGGAGCTGGATGTCGTTGTAGAGGGTGGTCGCGCTGTTGGCGAAGATATCGTGCCAGCCGCCGTAGACGAAGGTCGGCACGGTGATCTTCTCCGGATTGCCCATGATGCCCTGCCGGAAGGCACTGTTCTCGTCGAGCGCGTCGGACAGCGCCGGTGGCATATTGCGCAGCGACGGTGTGAGCAGGGCCTGGGCCAGCAGATCGTAGTTCGTCGCGGGATCGGCCATCCGGTCGCTGAGCCACTGCCAGTCGAAGGTGCCGTTGAGCATGGCCTGCACATCCGGCATGAGTTTGGCCTGGTTGACCTGGTTCAGCCACAGGGGCAGGAAGGTCACGCCCACCCCGCCGCCCGGGGCCACGACGTCACGCATGAGATCGCTGCCCGGCTCGACCGGGAAGATGGCCTGGAGCGGTTTCGGTGCGTTCTCCGCGGCGCGCAATTGGTTGATCCCCGCATAGGATCCGCCGCTCATCGCGACCCGGCCGTTGGACCACGGCTGCCGCGCCGACCATTCGATCACTTCGCGGGTATCGAGTTGTTCGCGTTCGCCGAGGGTGTCCCAGAGTCCTTGCGACTGTCCGGTGCCGCGCACATCGACCGAGACGACCGTGTATCCGGCGCGGACGAGCTGGCTGTCGAGCCCCAGCACGGTCGCCACCGTGCCGCCGTCGAGGGCGTGCAGCAGATCCTCGAATCCGCTGATCGGGGTGCCGGTCAGATTGATCCGGCGCACCAGGTCCATGGTCCACTGCCGCACTCCGGGATCGCCCATCGCCGAGTCGATGAGGCTCGACATCATCTTCGAGTACGGCGTCATGGTGACGATCGTGGGCAGCGGCCGGGTCTCCACAGCTCCACCCGCCGCCGCCGGCCGGTACACATCGGCCTTGAGTACGACACCGTCGCTCATGGTGATCAGCACGTCTTTGTCGATCTGGGTTTCGGGATACGGCTGCGGCCCGTCGTGCAGGGCGGTCCACTGCTGGGCGAGTTCGGCCGGTGACACCGCGGGCGCGGTATCACGGTGTACCGGGTGGCGCGCGGATTGTGCTGCCACCACCAGGATCACGGTCACGATGACGACCACGGTGGCGGCCGCGGCGGCCGCGAGCCCGTGAACCCGGTACAGCCGCATGAACAAACCCTCCACCTCGTGGTTCCGGTTTCCGCGCACAGGTGGAGCCGACGATAGCAATCCGCTCTGGCCGGATCGGGTTCCGACGCGCGGTCCCGGTGGTCACCGGGTCCGAGATGGAGGGGATCCGCGCCGGGCGTCAGTCCGCGCGCCGCACCCGCAGTACGAGATCCTTGATCTGATGCCCCGCGGCGGGCCGGTTGCGATCACGCCGATCGTCGACCTCGACGGTCCATCCGTCGCCGAGGAGCGGCACGATCTCGGACGGCTGCTAGAAGTCGTAGGGATCGAAATCGTGTTCGTTCTCGTGGCGCGGCGGGAATTCGGTGGGATCGTGCGCGACGAACAACAGGGTCCCGCCCGGGGCCACGGCGTCCAGCAACCCACGAACGGTGGCGTGGCCGGATTCGTGGGCGATCGGGAAATAGTGCGCCGAGACCAGATCGAACGAACCCTTCGGCATCGGCGCGGCGGCGATGTCGGCGCGCTGCCAGGTGATCTCCGGATGCCCGGCCGCCGCCCGGTCCAGCGCCACCTGCGAGATGTCCACGGCGGTCACCTGCCAGCCCTGTCCGGCCAGCCAGTACGCGTCCGCGCCCTCACCACAGCCGAGGTCGAGGGCCCGGCCGGGTGTCATACCGGTCACTTCGGTGACGAGGGCGTCGTTGGGCAACCCGCTGAAACGTTGTTCGCTGCCGCTGTACATCTCATCCCAGAACTGCTGGTCCATGCGTTTTCTCCTGGTGTGGTCGGATCTGCTGTCCAGCATCCGGGCAAACAGCTGGCTTGACAAATTTATTTGCCATATCTGCAATATAGGTATGGATCAGGAGTTCGGCGAGGTCATCGATGCCATCGGACCGCGACTGCGCGAGCTGCGCCGCCGCAACGGGACGACACTGGCGGCACTGTCCGAGGTCACCGGCATCCCGGTGAGCACACTGTCACGTCTGGAATCCGGCCAGCGCAAACCCAGCCTCGAACTGCTGCTCCCTCTGGCCAAGGCGCATCAGGTGCCGCTGGACGAACTCGTCGACGCACCGGAGACCGGCGACCCCCGGGTGCACACGCGCCCGGTCACCCGGCACGGTCAGACCTTCATCCCGCTGACCCGCAGGCCCGGTGGCCTACAGGCCTACAAGCAGATCCTGTCCGGTCGCGCGGCCGCCCAGCCCGATCCGCGCACGCACGAGGGCTACCACTGGCTCTACGTGCTCAACGGCAAGCTGCGCTTGATCCTGGGCGACCAGGACATGATCCTCACCCCGGGCGAAGTCGCCGAATTCGATACCCATCTGCCGCACTGGTTCGGCAACGCCGACGAGCATCCGGTCGAATATCTGAGCATCTACGGCCCACAGGGCGAGCGGTTCCACATCAAGGCCAGATATCGGCCCGAGTGATATCGGATCCACCCCTGCGCTGCGGAAATACATATAGTTACCGTTTCGTGATCCGGGTTGTCCGTGTCGTTTCCGGATCGGCGCGCATTTCGGCGAAATATGACTCCCCGGGTTTGCAGGACCGACATATAGCTGTGGTGTATTTCCAACGCTGTTCGAGCAGTCGGTGACGGCCTCACCGCGCACTTGGCGGTGAAAGTCTCTGTGTTCCACCGGCTCTCGACCTGAGCACGGAGGACCGCAATTATGGATTCTGTACCGATACGTCAGCGCTGCGCCGCACTGGCCCTCATGGCCGCCGCGGCCGGCGCCATTCTCGGAACGACAGCACCCGCCCAGGCTCAGCCGATAAACCTTCCGGGTCTCGGCACCTTCGAACTCCCTGATCAGATCCCGCTGCCGGCCGGTATCCCCGGCATCGGCATCCCCGCCCCGCAGGTCTCACCCGCTCCGCCGGTCGGCGATATCGCGGTGGCGGCGGCACGCAGCAAACTCGGGGCACCCTACGTCTCCGGCGGCACCGGCCCGAATGTGTTCGACTGCTCGGGCCTGGTGCAGTGGGCATACCAGCAGGCCGGCGTGCAGGTACCACGCACCAGCTGGTCCCAGCTGTCCGCGGGCACCCCGGTGTCGCTGGACCAGCTGCACGTCGGCGACGTGATCTCCTACAGTGGCGGCGGCCATTCCGCGCTGTATGCCGGAGACGGTCAAGTCATCCACGCCGCGACCGACACCGTGGAGATCTCGCCCCTCTCGTATTCGCCCGTGGTCGGAGCGCGCCGCTTCTGACCCGGGCCGCGACGTGGTCCCGGCCGACCGGCGGCAAGCCCGAACCACAGCCTCGGGCCCACGACGCACCGGTGTGGGGCTGCCCCGGAAGGTTTACGTTCCGGGGCGGTCCCGCACCGGGTTTCAGAGTCGTTCGATGATGGTGGCGTTGGCCAGGCCACCCGCCTCGCACATCGTCTGCAGCGCGTACCGGCCACCGGTCTGTTCGAGGTGGTTGACCATGGTGGCCAGGATCCGCACACCCGAGGCACCCAGCGGGTGTCCCAGCGCGATGGCTCCGCCGCGCGGGTTCAGTTTCTCCGGATCGGCGTTCAGTTCGTGCTGCCAGACCAGCGGCACCGGCGCGAACGCCTCGTTGACCTCGTAGGCATCGATATCGTCGATGGTCAGCCCGGCCCGCTCCAGCACTTTCTTCGACGCCGGAACCGGCGCGGTCAGCATGAGCAGCGGATCGTCACCGACCACCGCGAAGGAGTGGAACCGCGCCCGCGGCCGCAGGCCGAGTTTCGTGGCCGTCTGCTCACTCATGATCAACGCCGCCGACGCGCCGTCGGTGAGCGGCGAGGAGTTGCCCGGGGTGATGGACCAGGTGATCTCCGGGAATCGCTGCGTGTACTGCTCGTCGGCGAACGCGGGCTTCAGGCCGGCCAGTTTCTCCGGCGTGGACCCGGCCCGGATGGTCTCGTCGGCGGTCAGCTCACCGGCGGCGACCAGTTCCCGGTCGAACCCGCCGGCCGCGGCGGTCTCGGCCGCGAGCCGATGCGATCGCGCCGCGAACTCGTCGAGCGTGGCCCGGTCGAGCTTCCAGCGGGCGGCCAGGATCTCGGCGGCCACCCCCTGCTGCACCAGACCCGCCGGGTACCGGTGCGCGATGGGGCCGCGATTGGCGTCCTGCCCCTGCGCGTTGGAGAACATGGGTACCCGGCTCATCGACTCCACACCGCAGGCGATGGCGATTTCGTAGGCGCCGGCGAGCACGCCCTGGGCCGCGAAATGCGCTGCCTGCTGGGAGGATCCGCACTGCCGGTCCACCGTGGTGGCCGGTACCGATTCGGGGAACCCGGCGGCCAGCACCGCGGTCCGGGAGATGTTGAAGGCCTGCTCCCCGCTCTGGGTCACGCAGCCGCCGATGACATCGTCGACCAGCGCCGGATCCAGGTCGTTGCGCTGCAGCAGCTCGGTCAGCACCCCGGCGAGCAGGGTCGCCGGGTGCACCCCGGACAAACCACCACCGGCCTTACCCTTCCCGGACGGCGTGCGAACCACATCGACGATGACGGCGGACTGCATAGTCCCTCCTGAAATGCTCGTTCCGGCCGGTCAAGTTAATGACCGTTCGACTATAAGTTAACACGGATTCGCATATTTCGACAGGCCCGCCGGGACGGAGGGACCAGGGACGAAGACAAAGCAGCGACCCTCGCCCATCGACCCGCGATCGAGCGCCGTACGACTGCGGTTTCGAGGACAACCCGGAGAGCCCGATACACATCAGAGCCGCGACCAGCATGTGTACGACGACCAGAAATCACCGAAACGGCCGAGTCGAGGACCGGTAGCCGCGAGGCGTCCGATTCGGATGGGTTATTGCCGAAAAGCCAGAATCAGATGGCGTGTACCGGTTACGTACACGCCACCTCCGCGCCGACTCGGCCCGCAACCGCCGGTTGGTTACAGAATTGTGCGGCGCCGTCAATATTTCGTGAACTGTAGATTCGAATGCACGAGAAATACATGCATTCCCCGCCGGCGGGAAAAACTACGGATGCGTATTGGTTGTTTAGACCATTACGGTGGGCCCGTGTCACTCACCCCAGCAGTCGATCCCGCCCTGTCGCGCAGTTCAGGACGTGGATATCGAGCCCCGGCCGTCCCGGCCCACGCGCTCGTCATCGTCGCGATGATATGCATTCATCTCGGCACGGCTACAGCCAAGAATTTGATCGAAATCGCGGGCGCCCAGACAACGGTCTGCCTGCGGATCGCACTCGCCGGAATCCTCGCGATTCTCATCTGGCGGCCGTCCCTGCGGATCGATCCGCGCGCCTTTCCCGGCATTGTGGCGCTCGGCGCCGCCATCGCCGGCATGAACCTCTGCTTCTACGCCGCGATCGAGCACATCCCGCTCGGAATGGCGGTCACCATCGAATTCCTCGGACCACTCTGCGTCGCCCTGTTCACCTCCTGGCGCCCGAGCAACCTGATCCTGGCCGGCACTGCCGGCACAGGCGTGTTGCTGCTCACCGACTCCGCTGGAACCGCCTCGTGGACCGGTATCGGCTTCGCAGTGCTGTCCGGACTCGGCTGGGCCGGCTACATCGTCTTCGGCAAAGCGGTCGCCCGCTACACCCCGACCAACGACGCCCTCGCGCTCGCCCTCGGACTCGGCACGCTGGTCACTGTCCCCGTACTGCTGACCCGTACCGAGGACCTCCCACTCGATCCCTGGTTTGTCCTCGGAGCCGTGGTGGTCGCCGTTTTCACTTCACTGGTCCCGCACGCCATCGAACTCGATGCGCTGCGCCGAATGGAGGTCTCGACCTTCGGCGTCATGATGAGCATGGGGCCGGCGGTCGCCGCCCTCGCCGGACTCCTCCTGCTCGACGAGGCGCTGCGCCCGGTCCAGTGGGTCGGTATCGCCGCCGTGGTTCTCGCGAGCGCGGGCACGACCCTCATCACCGAGCGGCGCACTCAGCGCCCACCCGAACCCCCGGCACCGGTCACGCTCGGCCTCGCGAACCAGCCCGAGACGGTACCGGTTTCCTGATCCCGAAGCCGCGCGGCCGACCGCGGGCCCGCCGAGATCTCGGCACCCGCCCCGCAGCCGGCCGCGCGGCCGACTACACAGCGTAGGGATCGGTCAATGTCGTCGGAGTCCGCGCGAGCTCCGAAATCGCTTCCGGGAAACGCGAACCAGCGACATAGAATCGAGCACGGGTGCGACCGACCGGTTCCAGGATCTGCTTGCGGACGAGTTCACGCAGGTCACGCTGGGCCTGCTGAACACTCAGACCTTCGCTCTGCTCGTATCGGCTCCGGCGCACCCGACCCGACATCGCTACATCGTGCAACGCGGTGGCCAGACGTTCGTCGAACGCTTCGGCGGAAACGAACTCCGACACCTGCTCC
>JABFXT010000836.1 GCA_013361595.1 Nocardia sp.
GGTCGCCGAGGAGGTGGCGGCCGACCTCCAGGCCCGACTTCATCAGGCCGCCGGCTTCGACGACCGGGTGCAGTCGTAATGGGTCGTAGATCCGGGCCCACGGCAACGGGTCCCCGTCCAGTTCGGCGGCCAAGAGCTTGCCGGCCATGATTCCGTGCGTCATACCCCAGCCACCGAAACCGGTCGCTACATGAACATGCCGGGTGCCGGGATGGAAGCGGCCGATATAGGGCAAGCTGTCGGTGGTCGTGTTGTCCTGGGCGCCCCAGTGGTAGTCGATGGATTCCACCGGGAACCGATCGCGCGCCCATGAGGCGAGCCGGTCGAAGCGTTCCTCGGTAGAGACGGTTCCGGGGCGAAGGTGCTCGCCGGTGACGATCAGCAGCCGCCGACCGTCACGGTAGGGCGCGGTACGCACCGAACGTGTGTTCTCCTCCTGGGTGATGTACATACCGGTGGGATCGCTGTCGGCGGGCAGCGGGCCCGCGACAGCCAGTTCCCGCCTGGGCTGCAGCCGGGTGAACAGCAGCGCCCGGTCGAACACCGGATAGTGGGTCGCGATCACCACATCGCGGGCGCGGACGGTCGCGCCGTATTCGGTGGTCAACCGGCAGGGATCGTCCTCGTGCAGGCCGAGGACCCGGGTGCGTTCGAAGATCCGCCCGCCACGCCCGGTGAACTTCGCGGCCAATGCGAGCAGGTACCGCCGCGGATGGAACTGCACCTGGTCGGCCACCCGGATCGCGGCCGCCACCGGGAACGGCAGACCGGTATCGGCGACCAACGACGCGGGCAGCCCCGCCCGGACGGCAGCATCGACCTCCGCTCGGATCTGGTCGACGCCTTCCGCCGCGGTGACGTAGGTATAGGCAGGCGCTCTTTCCAGTTCGCAGTCGATATGCAGATCGGTGGCCGTATGCACCAGATGCTCGACGGCGTCCTGCTGGGACCGCGCGTACATCCGGGCGAAGGTCGACTGCAACGAGTCATAGATCAAGGTGTGCTGAGCACTCACCTTGGCCGAGGTGTATCCCGTCGTACCGCTGACGATCCGGTCCGCCTCGAGCACCACCACCGACCGGCCGGTACCGGCGATCTCCCACGCACAGCAGAGCCCCGCGACACCACCACCGATCACGGCTACATCGGCCTCGACATCGTCGGTCACCCGCGGGTACGAGGTCCGTCCGGTCGATTGCATCCAGTACGACTCGGCCGTTCCGATAGGTGCACTCATAGCGCTCGGCTACCCCGAACCCGGATGCCCAACCCGGATCCGACCGGGCCGAGCCCGACCGGAGCACCAAGGGAAATACCGCCGACCACCGTGGCGGGATCGCGCTTCCGGCCGTCGCGCGACGCGGCGGCCGCATCGCGCGACAGTCATGCGGCCGCGGGATCGAGAACGATTTTCACAGCTCCGTCGGACTTCTCCTGGAACATCCGGTAGGCGTCCGGGGCGGCGGTGAGCGGTAGCCGGTGGGTGGCGAACGTATCGACACCGAGCACATCCTCGTCGTCGAGCAGGGGCAGGATATCGCCGACCCATCGGTTGACGTTGGCCTGACCCATCCGTAACTGGATCTGCTTGTCGAACAGCACCCGCATCGGCAACGGGTCGATCATCCCCCCGTACACACCGATGAGAGATATCGTTCCCCCGCGCCGCACGATATCGATCGCGCTCCGGAATGCCGCCAACCTGTCGATGGCCGCGACATCGCTGAGCTTCTCGGCAACAGCGGCGGGTAGGTGGGCGACAGACCGTTGCGCCGCGGAGCCGAGTGGCGAGCCGTGTGCTTCCATTCCGACGGCATCGATCACCGCGTCCGTTCCCCGGCCGTCGGTCCGTTCACGGACGGCGTCGCCCAGGTTGTCTCCGGCGGCGGAGAAATCTATGGTCTCGATTCCGCGTGCTGCGACGCGCGCCAGCCGTTCGGGCACGGAGTCGACCCCGATCACCCGATATCCTCGGTGCGCCGCGACCCGGCACGCCATATCGCCGATCGGGCCCAGCCCGAGTACGGTCACCGATCCACCGGCGGGGACGGCAGCGTATTCCACCGCCTGCCACGCGGTGGGCAGCACGTCCGAGAGATACAGGAACCGCTGGTCTTCCGGACCGTGCGGCACCTTGATATGAGTAGCGTCGGCGTGCGGCACGCGCAGATATTCCGCCTGTCCGCCCGGCACCTGCCCGTAGAGCTTCGAATAACCGAAAAGCGCGGCACCACTGCCCTGTTCCGACACCTGCGTCGTCTCGCACTGGGTCGGCAGCCCCTGATCACACATATAGCAGTGGCCGCAACTGATCTGGAACGGTATTACCACCCGGTCCCCTTTGCTCAGGGATGTCACCCCGCTCCCGACCTCTTCGACTATGCCCATCGGCTCGTGCCCCAGCACATCGCCCTCGCTCATATACGGGCCGAGTACTTCGTAGAGATGCAGGTCGGAACCGCATATACCCGAGGACGTCACGCTGATGACCGCATCGGTCGCGGCCTCGATCCGCGGGTCCGGCACGGTGTCGACTCCGATTTCGCGCCGTCCCTGCCATGTCACAGCCTTCATCTCGTACCTCTCCTCCTCCGTCACGACGATCGCTCGATCCGGGCAGTACGGCGGTCGTGCCGGAAACCGGATGCCGCCCGCCCGGACCGGGCGCCTGTCCTCGGCGCAACGGCGGCCGCCCGGCGCACCGGGACAACCGCCGTCGCCGACTCGTCATCACATCGGCGGGGACAGACCAACGGGCCGACTCCCCACCCGAGGGCCGGTGTTACCGCCCTTGATGTGAGCGCTGCCGAGTTTCCTGCAGGTGGGCCTCCGAGCGCGCCTTCTCGGCTTCGGCTTCCTTCTGTGCCACCTCGCGCTGGGATTCACCCTTGTCCTGCTGGGCGATACCTTCGTCACGCAGGTCGTTGTCGCCCAGGACGGTACCGCCGACTTCCTTGGCTTTACCCTTCACGCCCTCGACTGCGCCTTCCAGTCCTTCCCGCGGGCCGGTCTGTTTCTCGGCCACGATATCTACCTCCGAATAGTCGGTCGTGCCGGTTGACAGCAGCCGCGTACCCGAGACATACGAGTTCAATCCGGACCTCGACAACTGCTTCGGCGAGTTCCACCCTCGGTTTGCCTGCGGACGCCGGGGGTATCGCGTGAACTCCGGCGCGGCATTATGTCGAGAAAGGAGCAGTTCAGGTGGGCTTTCCCGAGCAACAGCAGGGTGTTCCCGGCGTACAGTCACAGATGGACCCGATCCCGGACTGCGGCGAGAAGAGCTACCGCGGAACCGGGAAACTGACCGGTAGAACCGCGGTGATCACCGGGGCCGACAGCGGTATCGGACGGGCGGTGGCGATCGCCTTCGCGCGGGAGGGCGCCGATGTGCTGATCTCGTACCTGGACGAACACGATGACGCGCGGGAAGTGGCCGAACTGGTACGCGATGCGGGGCGCCGCGCGGTCACCGTCGCCGGTGATCTGTCGGACCCGCGGCATTGCCGGACGGTGATCGATACCGCGGTCCGCGAGTTCGGCCGGATCGATGTACTGGTGAGCAACGCCGCTTACCAGATGACCCACGAAACGCTCGAGGAGATCAGCGACGAAGAGTTCGACTACACCTTCCGCGCCAATGTCTCCGCTTATTTCGCGCTGGTGAAGGCGGCGGTGCCGCATATGGCGCCGGGATCGTCCATCATAGGTAGTTCATCGGTGAACTCCGATATGCCCTCGCCTACCTTGGCACCGTACGCGGCCACGAAGGCCGCGATCGCCAATTTCTCGGCGAGCCTGGCGCAGCTGCTGGGCCCCAAGGGAATCCGGGTGAACAGCGTCGCGCCCGGACCGATCTGGACCCCGCTCATCCCGTCGACCATGCCGCCCGAGAAGGTCGCGCAGTTCGGTGACGACACTCCGCTGGGGCGCGCCGGACAGCCGGCCGAACTGGCGCCCACCTACGTGCTGCTGGCGGGTGACGACGGTAGTTACATCTCCGGCGCGCGGGTCGCGGTCACCGGCGGGCGGCCCATTCTGTGAACCCGAAGCCGACACCGGCCGACGTCGCAACGGCTCGCACCGCGGGGGGATTCCGGTCGCGAGCCGAACAGCCTTGGGGCTCACGCACACCGTACGGCCGGGGCGAGACCTGGCCTGCCCGTGTCGATATGGAACTGGCGGACGGTCCGACCCCCGGCGAGGTCGATGCCTGGGTGCCCTCGGCTTCGGTCCTGCATTCCAACGGCGACGCCTTCGATATCGCGGTGAAGGACGGCCGGATAGTCGGCGTGCGGGGACGAGCCGGGCGATCGCATCAATCGTGGCCGCGCTCCAGCGGATCCGGCTCGGCGCCGAGCGCGACGGCACCCTCACCTCGCTGATACGAAGTCTACGAAACCACCGCCACCGTGGAGGAATTCGCTGAGCAGACCGCAGTCGCCGCCACTGCGGCAGCGCTGGCACGTGCGGCTACGGCGGCGAGGACACGGACTTCGCCTACAAGGCCGCGAGCATGGGTGTCCGGCCCTGCTGGGTGGGTGGTGGCGATGCGTACCACCAATACCACCCTGCCCACGATCCGCCGATCGACCACCTTGCGGACATCCTTTCGAATGCCCGGATTTTCCATGAGCGTTGGGGTTGGTGGCCCATGCGCGGGTGGCGGGACGACTTTCGCGCGGCCGGGCTGCTGATATATCGCGACGTGCCCGACGAATGGGTACCGACCGCGGCGGGCCGCGCCGCGGTGAGCGCTACGGCCGAGCGATGACACTTATCCCCTCAGCCTTGTCCCGCCCCCTCATCGCGGTCTACCCGGTTGCGGCGCTCCCGGTCGCGATAGCCGTAGGTGGCCCGCCGAACGCTGATATCGTCCTCCAATCCGGAGCCGATCGCCCCGGCCAGTGTGCCGAGCGCGCTGGCCATCACCGCAATGGTGACGTAGTCCGCGAAATGTACCGGTCTGCCCAGTACCGTCGAGAGGTACGACGACGGGATGACGAGCGCGACGGCGGCGACGGTGCACAGGAAAAGTACGAGGAAGAAGATGATCGCGCCGAGCGCCACGGTGACCACTGTGCCGCCGTTCCGAAGCCGATTGTCCCGCACACCGGCCGGTTCAGTAGATGTCGAGCGCTCCCAGAGGTTGTGCCCCACGATGATCCAGGCGGTGAGTGCGGTGACCGCCACCAGGACGACCCCGGCGAGCCGCGCAGGTCCGATCGCCGTCGCCAGTTGCCATACATTCGAATACAGGACACCGAACGCCGATCCGGTCACGGCACCGGCCAGGGCGGACGACAAACCGATGAAGAGGCGCCACGGCCGGTTGGCCCGCACCATCCCGGCGAGCAAACCGGCGAATCTGCCCCGACCGGCTCGTTCCAGCAGCACAGTACCGTCGTCCAGGTCCGAGGCCCGGACACTGCGGATCACCCCGCCCAGTTCCGGCCGCGGCTGCCGCGTCTCGTCCGCGATGACCACACCGGCCATCGCGGTCACCAGATGTCGCAATCGGCTACGCAGCCGGATACCCCCGAGCGCCGGCAAGGAGATCAGGGCGACCCGGCGGCGGACGTCCAGCGAGCCCAATACGACCCGGCCCCCGGTTCCCATCGGCAGATCGGTCAGGCACAGCGCGAAATCCCATGAAGTTTCCCGGACATGTCGGCCCGCCTTGTCGATCAGGTACTCCAGGTCGGGGTACATGGCTTCGAACGGTTCATCGGAGACCTCCACCCGCCATCGGGCCCCGTCCGAACGCAACGCGAGCAGCGCGGGCAGGCGTGTCGCCAGGCCGTGCGCGAGCCGCGCCGGCAGGTCCGGGTCCGCGACGATACCGACGACGAACGGCGCCGAATCTGCTTCCACTGTCACCTCGCCCTTCGACGAACGCCCTGTGACCGGGTTCCGCACCCATTGTGGCTCCGTCCCACAGCGCTTCCTGCCACGTGCTCTCCGGTCGGCTCCGGAAAGCTGACCCGGTCAGGGGCGTCCTACCCGAACGATGACCGGGGAAACGCTCTGTTCGTGCCGCGAGCCCGGATCTGTTTCGGTGTGAATTGCTGGTTCGGGGGTAGTGCGCGACAGATGGCCCGAAATTCGGGCCTCATCCGCCGTGAGGAGGTGGTCTTCATGACCACATCGTCGAATTACACCCGGCCACCGCCCTCCGCCACAGCACAACGTTCGCATCGAGGACACGATCCCTACGACGGACTCGAGCCCACACTGGACCGCATGACCCGCCTCGACACCGCCGACCCGGACCGGGCGGGCATCCGGGAAGAAGCCATCGGCCGTTGCCTGCCGCTGGCCGACCATATCGCCCGTCGCTACGCGGGCCGCGGTGTCGACTTCGAAGATCTGCTGCAGATCGCCCGCATGGGCGCGGTCTGTGCCGTGGACCGCTACGACCCGGCCCGCGGTCGCGACTTCCTGGCCTTCGCGGTGCCCACGATCCTGGGCGAAGTACGGCGTTATTTCCGAGATCAGGGCTGGGCCGTGCGGATACCGCGCCGCCTCCAGGAACTGCAGGCACGGATCAATCACCTGATCCCGGAACTCGCACAGGACCTCGGACACCTACCCACCGCTCGTGAACTGGCGACCGCGCTGGCCACCACCGTCGAAGAGATCACCCAGGCCATGGTGGCGGCCAACGGGTTCCGTTGCGACTCCCTCGACGCTCCCGCCGCGGACGGAGACGAGAACGTGATACCTGTTGCGGCCGATCGGCACGGCGATATCGACCCGAATTACGGTCTTCTCGAAGATGCGGCCACAGTGCGACCCCTTCTCGCCGAGTTACCCGCGGCCGACCGCCGAATACTGGCCCTGTACTTCTATGAGAACAAAACCCAGAACCAGATCGGAAACATCATCGGCTGCTCGCAGATGCATGTTTCCCGCACGCTGAACCGCATCCTCACCACCCTGCGCCATCAGGCCCTCCCCGGCCGGTCGACCGCTCGCGCAGCCTGACGACCGCCACGACGCCGCGCACAGCGGCGGAGCCGGTCGCTACGAGACGGGGCCGTTCTGTCCCCTGGAGCCCGGTGTGTCATCTTCGAGTGATGGCCGTATTGCGTTTCGGGGCACTTTTCCCCACAGCCAATGCCGACCTCGCGGACTTCCATCGGCTGCTGGGGCGGGTGTCGCCGCCGGCGAGCCTGGCGCCGGTGGAACTGCGGTGGCCATCCGGCGTGGCCGACGGCCTGGCGGACTTGACCGATGACGGATTGGCAGCCGCGTCGGCCGGGCTGGGAGATCCGGCCTTGCTCGCGAGCGCGCTGGACGGTTCGGCGGGCCGGTTCGAGGCCGTCGCGCTGGCGGTCACCTCTGCCAGCTTCTTACGCAGCGTGCACGACCACCACCGCCAGCTCGCCACCCTCACCCGAGTTGCTCGATGTCGCGGCGCGACCACGCTGCAGGGTTTCCAGGACGCGGTCCGCCGTCTCGGAACCACCCGGGTCAG
>JABFXT010000832.1 GCA_013361595.1 Nocardia sp.
GAGTTGCAATGTGTGCCGCACCACTCGGCCGAGGACCGAAGGTTCGCGCCGCCGTATTGGCCGCGACCGTCGCCGAATTGAGCGACCACGGGTACGCCGCGTTCACCGTCGAGAACGTCGCACGGCGCACCGGGGTACACAAGACCACCGTCTACCGCCGTTGGCCCGATCGGGACACACTGATAGCGGAAGCCCTGGCCGACAGTGTCGCCGCCGAGATCCCCATCCCGGATACCGGTTCGATCGACGCCGACCTACGCAGCCTGGCCCGGACCCTGGTCGGATGGATCACCAGCCCGGCCGGGCGAGCGGTTCTCGCGGTCATGCTGCCCGGTACGACGGGCGCCTCGGCCATACCGTCCGACCCGGTTCGGCACGTTTTCCGTGATCGCATCCGCCGGGCGCTCCCGGTGGTCACCAGGGCCGTCGCCCGCGGCGAGCTCCCCGCGCGGACCGATCCCGCGGAACTGGTCAAAGCGCTTGTCGCACCGATCTACCTGCGCGTCCTGATCACCGGCGAGAAGGTCGACGAACGCACCGCCGACCGAGCCGCCGCCGTCGCGCTGAACGCCGCACGCGACGGACTGTTCGACACTCCCTCCGCATCATGACCGCGCCGGACCGGCCCGCGGAGACCGCCCGCTCGCCGGCCCGAGCTCACGCGACCGCCACCACCACGCACGCGGCGGCGAAGAGCACCTGAACCAGGGTGCGCAGCGGTAGCGGCATGGTCTTGATTCCGAGGTCGGCCCGGGCCGCGCGCACATTGGCCGGGAACATGACGATCAACAGGATCAGCAACGCGACGGCGGCGAGGCGCGCGGTGGCCGGGACGAGCAGGCCGATCGCACCTGCCAGTTCGAGAAAACCGGTGAACGTCACCAGCGCGGGCGCGGCCGGCAACCGGGGCGGGACCATGGCGATCAATCCGTCCCGCCGCGGCTGCTGGAAATGGGCACTCGCGGTGAGCAGGAACATGACCGCGAGCCCGAGCGCCGTCGCGTGGGGCCAGGAATCGAGCCATTGCGGGCCGACGGCCCAACCGAGGAGCCGGGCGAGCCCGGTGACTACGACGAGTGTGATGAGCGGTGCCATTGGAACTCCTCATGAGCAGATCTTGACACTGCAAAGATACGAGCGGCGCACGAAACTTGTCAATGACAAGATTATGGGTGATGATCGGAGTATGGCGAAAACCGGTTACCACCACGGCGATCTGCGGTCCGCGCTGCTCGCCGCCGCCGCCGAACAGATAGCGGCCGACGGTGTCGACGCGATCTCCCTGCGCGCATTGGCCCGCCGGGCGGGGGTTTCCCATGCCGCCCCCGCCCACCATTTCGGTGACCGTGCGGGGCTGCTGACCGCACTGGCCGCCGACGGCTTCGACCTGCTGGCCGCCGAATTGGAAGACACCTCCGACGCCCGCGCGGCCGCGCTGGCCTATATCCGCTTTGCGCTGCGGTATCCCGGCCATTTCGATGTCATGTTCCGCCGCGGGATCCTCCGCACCGACGACGCGGCTCTCGCCACCGCCCGCGCTCGCTCCGGTGCGGCGTTGCGGGCGAGCGTGGTGGACGGGCAGCCCGGTATGGCCGAGGCCGATCAGCAGGCCGTACAGCTCGCGGCCTGGTCGCTCGTTCACGGATTCGCGGCACTGTGGCGCGAAGGCGCGCTGGCGGATTCGCCGCTGGCCGCCTCCACCGATCCCGAGTCCGTGGCACGCCGCATGCTCGACACCGTCCGGTTCGACTGAACCGAAGCGGACGCGACACGATCCGGCCCCGATGGCCGGTGGATCGGCGGGCCCGCGCCTAGGCTGGTGCCGGTGAGGACTCCATGAGCGCCCAGGATCCCGACCAGCGGTTCCGCGCGGAGATCGCGGCGGCCCGGACGCCCGCACAGGCGGCACCGGAACGGGGGTTGCCACCGGGATTCACCGACCGGGATCTCCTGGAACTCTTCGAAGCGCAGGTGCTGAGCCGGCAGGCCGATCTCGCCGCCCGCCGGCTGGGCGCGAGCGGGCGGGGCTTCTACAGCATCGGGTCGTCAGGGCACGAGGGGAACGCCGCAGTGTCGGCGGCGACCCGGATCTCCGATCCGGTCC
>JABFXT010000791.1 GCA_013361595.1 Nocardia sp.
CTTCTAGGTGTCTCGTAGAACTCGACTCGGGGGGTGCGTGGGCATTCGACGATCGGCTGCATGCGGACGATCTTCGGAACGGCCGGACTGTACTTGGACGGGTGGTTCTCCGCCGACGACCGTGGGCCGTGCCGCGGATGCTCCGCTGCACGGCCCGGCATCGGGCGCGGGCATACTCGCCGGTCAGCTGCCGCCTTTGGCTGCCTGTAGCAGGTCCGCGAGGGTGGTGAACTTGACCCGGGGGCGGCCGGAATCCTTACCGGCGCCACGTTCTGCCTGGTCGATGGATTTCCAGCCGACGCGGTCCACCAGATCGGGCTGGCGTTCCTGGACCAGGGCGCGCAGCGCGTCCCGGTCGGCTGTGGGGGCGACCAGTTTTCCGGCGATGAAGTCGGCGATCAGTCCTTCCACTGTTTCCTCGGAGTCGATCCGGTTCGAACCGATTACTCCGCGCGGGCCGCGTTTGATCCAGCCGCTGACGTACACACCGGTTACCGGTTGGCCGTCCGCGCCGGTCACCCGGCCGTGTTCGTTGGGGACGACCGCGCGCCGATCGTCGAACGGCAGATCCGGAATCGGCTGTCCGCGATAGCCGATCGACCGCAGGACCAGGGACGCGGGCAGGATCCCGGATTCGCTGGTGGGGCGGGCGTTGAGGATTCCGTCCTCTTCGACCAGCTCGTTGCGGGCGTATTCCAGTCCCTCGACCTTGTCCGTACCGGTGACCGCGGTGGGGGCGGCCAGATATTTGAACACGATCCGCTTGTTGCCGTCGATGGGCGGTTTCGCGGCGAATTCCTCGGCGAGCGCGTATTTCAGCTTCAGCGAGGGTTCGACGTCCGGATGGTCGAGCAGTGCCTGTGATGCCGGGTCGAGTTCCAGTTCGGCCGGGTCGATCATGATATCGACACCGGACAGATGCGCCAGCGCCAGGAACTCCGGTGAGGTGTAGGCCGCCTGCAGCGGTCCCCGCCGGCCGAGCACCACGACCTCGCGGATATTGCTGCTCCGCAACGCGGTGAGGGCGTGATCGGCGATATCGGTTTTCGCGAGTTCGTCGGGATGCACGGTCAGCACCCGGGCGACATCGAGCGCGACATTGCCGTTGCCGACGATGACGGCTCGTTCACCGGAGAGGTCGAAAGCGCGGTCCGCGTAGTCGGGGTGCCCGTTGTACCAGGCCACGAACTCGGTGGCGGAGTGGCTACCGGGCAGGTCCTCGCCCGGGATACCCATGCGCCGGTCCGAGGAGGCACCCACGGCGTAGAGGACGGCGTGATGATGCGCCAGCAGTTCCTCATGGGTGATGTGTTTGCCGACCTCGACGTTCAGGTAGTACTGCAGGGTGTCGCGGCGGAACGCCGACTCGAACATGCCCGCGACCGTTTTCGTGCCCGGATGGTCGGGCGCCACGCCCGCGCGGACGAGCCCCCACGGGGTGGGCAGCCGGTCGAACATCTCCACCTGCACATCGCAGCGCCGCAGCAATTCGTCAGCCGCGTAGGCGGCCGCAGGGCCGGCACCGACGATCGCGACCCGTAGCGTGCCCAACTCCTTGGGCGGGCGCACGGGGGTCGAGATGGGATCCAGGTTCGATTCCAGCGGGTGCCGCTCGAACCAGGCGGCGTTGATATCCCGGAAGCGGGCCAGCGACGCGGACAGATCGTCCTCGGAGAAGATGGCCTCCACCGGGCACGCGTCGACACAGGCGCCACAGTCGATACAGGTGTCGGGGTCGATGTAGAGCATTTCGGTCGTGGCGAATTCCGGCTGGTCCGGAGTCGGGCGGATGCAGTCGACCGGGCACTCGGAAACGCAGCTCGCGTCGTTGCAGCAACGCTGCGTGATTACGTAGGCCATATTTGTGCAGATCCTCGAGACTTATGTGCGGACTGGTGCCGTCCGGGTCGCGGTTGGCAGGGCGTGACGACTGAGCGTGGACCGGGGTCGCCGGCCCACCCTCCATTGTGACGCCGCTTTCAGTTTGCCTCGAGTGTGTTATGGATCTCCGCACCGAGGGTGCCTACGGTGGTCACATGGCTCGAACTCTGATCTTGATGCGGCACGGGAAGTCGGGGTATCCGGCCGGAGTCGAGGACCATGAGCGCCCGCTCGCGCCGCGCGGGCACCGTGAAGCTGCGCTGGCCGGTGCGTGGCTGCGGCGGACCCAGCCGCCGATCGACTTGGTCCGCTGCTCCACCGCGACCCGTACCCGGGAAACGCTCGCCGCTACCGGCGTGGACGCCCCGGTCGAGTTCGAGTCCGGAATCTACGAGGCGGACACCGGCTATCTGATCGAACTGGTCGGCCTCACCGACCCCGCGATCTCGACCCTGCTGGTGATCGGCCACGCCCCGGGTATGCCGTGGACGGCCTGGGATCTCGCGGCCGCGCACGATACCGACGATGCGCTGCGGCTGAGTCGCAAATTCCCGACCTCGGCCCTGGCGGTGCTGCGTTTCACCGGCGAATGGGACCGGGTCGGCCCGGGGGCGGGCGACCTGGTGAGCTTCCACGTCCCGCGCTGACGCTCAGCGCAGCAGTTTGCCGCCGAACACCGCTCCGGCGCCGAGCACGACGAGCAGCAGGAACGCCGCCCAGCCGCCGATCAGCCACCAGACCAGACCGAACACCACCACGATCGGCGCCACCGCGATGGCGGTGATCACCGGGCTCTCCTTGACCGTGGCCCACGCCGAACGTGCCCGGACCCGGTCGATTTCCTTGGCCATGTTCCCAGGTTACGTGGACGTTCCCGGCTGCGCCGGGACACGCGGTTTCGTGATGGCGAGCCCCCTGGACGGCTGTGGTCCGGCCGCCCGGCCGGTCCGGCGCCGGCCGGTCCGGCCTGAGTACGCTGGCGCTCGGCGGCCCGGCCATCGGCCGCCGTGTTCAGAGATATCCGGATGCGGAGAGGAGCTGCGGAGATGACCGAAGCGACCGAACAGAGCAAGGTACTGCGCAAAGCCGGTGAGAACCGTTACGAGGTGTGGTACGGCGCCGAACTGGCCGGATTCGCCGAGTACACCGAGCAGGGCGGGGAAACCGTCTTCACCCACACCGAGATCGGCCCGGAGTTCGGCGGAAAGGGGCTGGGCAGCCGGCTGGCCGAATTCGCGATCACCGACACCGTGGAGCGCGGACGCAAGATCCGGCCGGAATGCCCGTTCATCCGCGCCTACCTGGAGAAGCATCCGCAGTACAACGACCATGTGGTCGGGCTCGGTGAGTGATCTCGATCCGCATCCGGCCGAAACCCTCTGTGAACCGGGCGGCGGGCCCGGGCCGGTAGCCCGGTTGTATCCGGCGCGTGAGGTTCCGCTGGGCGGGGTGCGCGGCACCTATGTGGAACGGACGCTGCCGCAGCGGGATCTGCCGACGGTCGGGGCCTGGTGCTTCCTGGACTACTTCGGCGCGCCCACGGTCACCGTCACCGGCGCACCGCCCGATATCGATCCGCATCCGCATATCGGCCTGCAGACCGTCACCTGGCCGTTCGAGGGGATGATCAGGCACCGGGATTCGGTGCGTTCGGATGTGCGGATCGAACCGGGCCAGCTCAACCTGATGACCTCCGGCCGCGGTATCGCCCATTCGGAGTACACGGTCCCCGATGCCCCGGCCGGGCGCGGACTGCAGCTGTGGATCGCGCTGCCCGACGGCCACCGTGAGATCGCGCCGCATTTCGAACAGCACCGCGAGCTGCCCGTGTACACCGCCCCGGGATTGCGGGCGACGGTACTGCTGGGTTCGCTCGCCGGGATCGCCTCACCCGCGATCATCTACACCCCGCTGGTGGGGGCCGATATCGAGATCGATCCGGTCACGGCGGTGACGCTGCCGACGAATCCCGAGTTCGAATACGCGCTGCTGGTCGTCGAGGGCACGGTGACCGCCGCCGGGACCGAGCTCACCTCTGGACCGCTGCTGTATCTGGGGACCGGTCGCGACAGTCTGGAACTGTCCAGCGACTCCGGCGGCCGGTTCGCCCTGATCGGCGGGGAGCCGCTCGCGGAGGAGCTGGTGATGTGGTGGAACTTCGTCGCCCGCGACCACGCGGAGATCGTGGCGGCCCGCACGGATTGGGAGTCGCACGACACCGAACGCTTCGGTGATATCGCCGGCCACAGTCCCGACCAGCGCATTCCGGCCCCGCCGCTGCCCGGCGGGCAATTGAAACCCCGCGCGCGGCAGCCGCACGGCAGCTGATCCGAATCAGCGCTTGCTTGGAGTGCACTCCAGGTGGATAACGTTGTCCTCGTTCGACGAGAGGATATCGGGCACCACAGCTGAATCGTTGTGGCGCAGCGACTTTCGGCAAGAGAGGTAGTCCTGTGAGCATTTCCGGACCCAGCCTGGACGTCACCGACCCGGCGCGGGAGCTCCCCCGGCATTCGATCGGGGCCGCCGCCCGGCACTGCGGGCTGAGCCAGGACACCCTGCGCTGGTACGAGCGCATCGGTCTGCTGGCCCATATCGGCCGCGATCACACCGGAAAACGCCGGTTCAGTGACCGGGACCTCGATTGGCTGACCCTGATCACCCGGTTGCGCACCACCGGGATGACGGTGGCGGACATGATCAGGTACGCCGAACTGGTCCGCGCCGGCGCGAGCACGATCCCCGAACGGCTCGCGATGTTCCGCAAGACCCGCGCCGATGTCCTCGAACGTATCGCCGAACTGGAGCAGACCGTGGCGGTGCTGGATCACAAGATCTCGATCTACGAACAGCACACCCTCAGTGACACCGTCCGGTCCACCGACAACGCCGCTTCGTGAAGGGACACCCGAGACCATGACCGACTCCGCAGTACTGCCGACCACCACGCTGGGCACCGATGGGATCCGGGTCGGTGTACAAGGGCTGGGCTGTATGGGTATGAGCGAGTTCTACGGCCCCACCGATCGCGCGGAATCCCGGGCGACCCTGGAGCGGGCCCTCGAACTCGGCATCACCCTGTTCGATACCGCCGATATCTACGGATCCGGTGACAACGAGGAATTCTTGAGCGATTTCGTGCGCGCCAATCGGGACCGGATCGTCCTGGCCACGAACTTCGCACTCGTCCGCAAGGCCGACGATCCGACGTATCGCGGTGTCGACAATTCACCCGAATACATCCGCGCGGCCGTGGACGCCAGCCTCCGCCGGCTCGGCGTCGACACCATCGATCTGTACTACATGCACCGGCGTGATCCCCGGGTGCCGCTCGCGGACAGTGTGGGCGCGATGGCCGAACTGGTCCGAGCCGGCAAAGTACGCGCACTCGGCCTCTCCGAGGTCACCGGCGACGAGCTGCGCGCCGCGCACGCGATCCATCCGATCGCGGCGGTGCAGTCGGAGTGGTCGCTGTTCTCCCGCGATGTCGAGCGCACGGCCGTACCCGCCGCCGCCGAGCTGGGCGTCGCCTTCGTGCCCTACTCACCGCTGGGCCGTGGCTTCCTCACCGGCGCCCTGCCCAGCACCGACGATCTGGCCGAAGGCGATTTCCGGCGGAACATGCCTCGTTTCACCGGCGACAACGCCGCGCACAATGCCGCGCTCCTGGCACCCCTGCACACCATCGCCCAGGACCGCGGACTCACCTCCGCGCAGATCGCGCTGGCCTGGGTGCAGGCCCGGGCGCAGGTGCACGGATTGCCGGTGGTCCCCATTCCGGGCACCCGGCGCCGGACCCGGCTCGCGGAGAACGCGGGGGCCGCGACCGTCACATTGACCGCCGCGGAGCTGGAGCGGCTGGAACCGATCGCCGGGCAGGTGGCCGGGCAACGCTACCCGGATATGTCGCTCACATCGGCGGGCCGCGAGTAGGACGGCGGTTCGGGTGTATCCAGTCGCTGGGTGCCGATGACGCGGAGCAGTTCCATCTTCTCCGCGGCATCGGTACCCGGCAGCGGCCAGTAGATGAGCAGTCGTTGCGTGGCACTGGGCGTGAGCAGGGTTTCGCAGAAGATATCGATCACGCCGAGTTCCGGATGGACGGCGGATTTGGTGTCGGAGAGCCGGACCGACACCTCGTGTTCGTTCCAGAGCCGGTCGAACTCCGTGCTCGCGCCGCGCAACGCACCGATGAACTCGACGACATCGGGATCCTTCGGCCGCCGCGCCGCGGTGGCACGCAGATCGGCCACCTGCCGCCGGGACAGCCGGTCCACGTCCTCCGCCGCGGCGTTCACCCGGGCCGCCGGATCGGTGAACCACCGCCAGGCGAAGTACCGCCCCCGGCCCTGCTGCTGTGCCTGGTCGCCGAACAGCAGGATGTGCATCCGGTTCTGCACCAGGCATTCGCCGAGGTCGGTGATCACCGCCGCCGGGATATCATCCAGTTTCGCCAGTACGTGCATCAGTCCCGGGCCCACATGTTTATCCGTCCGGCTACCACCGGGCGGCGCGTGATCGCAGAGCAGATAGACGTGATCGCGTTCGTCGCCGGTGCATCGCAGCGCGCGGGTGAGGGATGCGAGTACCTGGGTGGACGGCCGCGGACCGCGGGCCTGCTCCAACCGCGTGTAGTAGTCGGTGGAGATACCGGCCAGCTGCGCCACCTCGTCCCGGCGCAGGCCAGGGGTGCGTCGCCGGGTGCCCGGCGGCAACCCGACCGCTTCGGTGGTGAGCTGTTCCCGGCGGCGGCGGAGGAAATCGGCGAGTTCGCTGCGATCCATATCTCCACTGTCGCGTACCGCCGCGCGGTCAGCCAGGGATCGCCGCTCCCCCGATAAAGCGTCTCTGCCGCGGACGCGGCCGCTGCGCCACCGTGGACGCCATGACGAATACACAGATCGCAGTCGCACAACTGGGCAGCACCGGACCGGCGGTCGGACGGATCGGGCTCGGCGCGATGGGAATGTCGGGTTCCTACGGCCCGGCCGATGACACCGAATCGGTGGCCACTGTCCATTCCGCGCTCGATTCCGGCGCCCGGCTGATCGACACCGGCGATTTCTACGGGATGGGACACAACGAACTGCTGGTCGGCCGGGCCATCGCCGACCGGCCGCGCGAGGAGACGATTCTCAGTGTGAAGTTCGGCGGGATGATCGGCCCGGACGGAACCTGGCAGGGGTTCGACAGCCGCCCGGCCGCCCTGCGCAACTTCCTGAGCTACAGCCTGCGCCGGCTCGGGGTGGATCATATCGATATCTACCGCCCGGCACGGTTGGACCCGGCGGTACCGATCGAGGACACCGTCGGTGCCCTCGCCGAATTGGTCGAAGCCGGATATGTGCGGCATATCGGCCTCTCCGAAGTGGGCGCGGAAACACTGCGCCGGGCCGCCGCGGTACATCCGATCGCCGATCTACAGATCGAGTACTCGCTGTTCTCGCGCGGGATCGAAACCGAGATCCTGCCCGTATGCCGCGAACTCGGCATCGGTATCACCGCCTACGGTGTGCTCTCCCGCGGCCTGCTCAGCGATACGGCTCCCGGTCGCGGCAAGCGGCCCAGTGCGTAAGAGAACACGTCTCAACACC
>JABFXT010000016.1 GCA_013361595.1 Nocardia sp.
GGATCCAGCCCTCGAGGTTGTTGGGGTAGACCGGGGCCGGGGCGGGCGCGGGGGCCGCTTCGGGAGCCGGGGCCGGGGCGGGCAGCGCTTCGGGGGCGGGAGCCGGGGCCGGGATAGCTGCTGCTTCGGGAGCGGGCGCCACGACGGCGGCGGCCTCGATGGTGGCGGGTGCCTGTTCGGCGACCACGGCCGCCCGGCTGGGGGTGCTGTCGTCGGCCATGGAGACCGCGGAGGAGGCGGTTACGGCGACGATGCCGGCGGTGGCGAGGGCGAAGCCGATGGCTTCACGCTTGGTACGACGGCGCAGGCTGGTGAAACGGTGGGAAGACATGATCGGATTCGGTTCCTTGTCGGGTCTCGGGATCCGGCCCGGTTCGGGCAGCACGGATCTTCGGCGCGGGCGAGTGGCTCGCTGCCGGAAAACATTGCTGTGCTGTTGTCGGGTTCTTTTGTGTGACACCGAACGCAGGCTGGTCCGGGTCCGGATGGCGCATATTGCGGTTACCGGGTGGTTTCCCGGTCCGTCGCGCCCGCAGGAACTCCACACTGTGGTGAAGTCGAGTGGACTCGAGTTCGGCTATCGCGATACCGTTTGTGGTTGTCGCGCCGGCGAGTTTTCGCGGTTGTTTCCAACCCTGTGTCCACAACATCGCGGACTAGCCGAACTTCAGGTCTTTTCTGACCGGATCTCAGAATGGTCACAGCAGGTGAACAGAAGGTAAACGCAACCTGAGAAAACAATAAGTGCGATCTTGAAGTGCGAAATGAACGCGTTGTACCCCTGCTGCGACCTGGGGAAATGGTTCTAAACCTCTTGTGGTGCAGGCCACAAAATTTCTGAACGGTAACGGTGGATTCAGGTGTTCGTGATGGTTCCGTGATTGGCCGGACGCGCGATGACGGCACCACCGCCGGGTGCGGGGGATCCCGGTCGTAGCGGGTTTTTCGCCGCCGTACGCGCTTCAGGGGTGGAAGCACGCCGTGGCGAAATGGTGTGATGAGGTCCTGCAGGCTCGGCGGCCGGGTCGCCGCCGGACCGGACCGATATCGGAAAGAGAGCCCGCGATGCACTCGACGACGAGTTATCCGCAGCTGTTCACCCCGCTCGAAGTCGGGAGCACCACCCTGCGCAACAGGGTGGTCATGGGATCGATGCACACCGGCCTCGAGGACCGGGCCTGGGACGCCAACCGGCTGGCCGCGTACTTCGCCGAACGCGCGCGGGGCGGTGTCGGCCTGATCATCACCGGTGGTTACGCCCCCAATCGCACCGGCTGGCTGCTGCCGTTCGGTGCCAAACTGACCAACCGGTCCGAGGCCTACCGGCACCGGACCATCACCCGCGCGGTAAACGAGGCCGGTGGCCGGATCGCATTACAGATCCTGCACGCCGGACGGTACGCCTACGTCCCCGGCAGCGTATCCGCTTCGTCGATCAAGGCCCCGATCAATCCGTTCCGCCCGCGTGCGTTGTCGGATCGCGGAATTCGACGGACCATCGACGATTATGTCCGCTGTGCCGAACTCGCCCGTTTCGCGGGATACGACGGTGTCGAAATCATGGGTGGGGAGGGCTATTTCATCAACCAGTTCCTCGCCCCGCGAACGAATAAGCGTACGGACCGCTGGGGTGGGTCCGCGGAGAACCGCCGCCGGCTCGCACTGGAAATTGTCCGGCGCACCCGTGCCGCGGTCGGTCCCGATTTTCTGATCGTATTCCGTTTGTCGATGGCGGAATTGGTGGAGAACGGCCAGACCTTCGAAGAGATCATCGCGCTGGCCCGGGAACTGGAAACAGCGGGCGTCAGTATTCTCAATACCGATATCGGTTGGCACGAAGCCCGAGTGCCGACGATCGTGACCTCCGTACCGCGCGCGGCCTTCGTCGAATTCACCGCGAAGGTCACCGCGGCGGTGGGGATCCCGGTCTGCGCGTCGAACCGTATCAATATGCCGGAAACGGCCGAGGAGATCCTGACCCGCGGCGATGCGCAGCTGGTCTCGCTGGCCCGGCCGTTGCTCGCCGATCCGGAATGGGCCGATAAAGCCGCTACCGGGCGTACCGACGAGATCAACACCTGTATCGCCTGCAATCAGGCCTGTCTCGACCACGCCTTCCAGCACCGCACGGTCTCGTGCCTGCTGAACCCGCGCGCAGGCCGGGAAACCGAACTGGTCCTGCTGCCCACCCGGCGGGCGAAGACCATCGCCGTCGTCGGGGCGGGTCCGGCCGGTTTGTCGGCGGCGGTGAACCTCGCCGAGCGCGGTCACCGGGTGGATCTGTACGAGGCCCTGGGCCGGATCGGCGGTCAGTTCGATATCGCCCGCCGTATTCCGGGAAAAGAGGAATTCGACGAGTCGATCCGCTATTTCACGCGCAAACTCGAACTCACCGGCGTCCAGGTGCATCTGAACACGCGCGTCACCGCGGCCGAACTCGTCGACCGGCGTTACGACGAGGTCGTCCTGGCGACCGGAGTCCGGCCCCGGATCCCCGATATCCCGGGTATCGACCATCCCATGGTGCTCTCGTACGCGGAACTGGTGCGGGACGGGAGACCGGTCGGCAAGCGGGTCGCGGTGATCGGCGCGGGCGGTATCGGGTTCGATGTGAGCGAATACCTGGTCGTCGACGGACACCCCACGCTGAAGCCGGACGAGTGGCGGCAGGAATGGGGTGTCGATCCCGACGACGAACAGGTGCGCGGCCAGTTGCGGGTGGCCCGCCCCGCACCCGCGGCGCGTGAAGTCGTCCTGCTACAGCGCAAGGACACCGCGGTCGGGAAGGGACTCGGCAAGACGTCGGGCTGGGTTCATCGCGCGGCGTTGAAAGCCAAAGGGGTGGAGCAGATCGGCGGCGTGAACTACGAGCGGATCGACGACGAGGGACTGCACATCAGTTTCGGCCCGCATCGCGAACGACCCCGGGTGCTCGACGTGGACAATGTGATCGTCTGCGCCGGACAGGAATCGGTACGTGAACTCGAATCGGAGCTCACGGCCGCGGGAGTGCCCACACATCTGATCGGTGGCGCGGAACTCGCTGCCGAACTCGATGCGAAACGGGCGATCGACCAGGGGACTCGACTGGCGGCTCGACTCTGATGTCCGGCAGCGCCGGTAAATCTGTTTTGCCGGCACACACGGCGCGGTAGGGTGGCGGCTTTGTGTCCGCGCAACACAGGGGGTGACCGTGCCGGCCGTTGCGGTCGATCTCCGAGGTACAGCCGGTGTCTACCGCCGGTTGCTGGTGGCCGGCTTCCGCCGGCAATGGCACTACAAACTGGCGATGTTCGCCGGGCTGTTCACCAATTGCGTATTCGGCTTCGTCCGCGCGGCGGTGATGGTGGCCGCGATCGGCGCCACCGGCGGATTCGCGGGATACGACGCGGGCAGTATCGGCGCCTACGTGTGGATCTCCCAGGGCCTGCTGGGTGCCATGCAGTTCATGGCAGCGGAAATCGAACTGGCCGAACGGGTCCGCACCGGCGATATCGCCATCGACTTCCTGCGCCCGGTCGACGTACAACTGGGCAATCTCGCCGCCGACCTCGGCCGGGCACTGTGCACGCTGATCCCGCGCGGTATCCCGAGCCTGCTGATCGGTTCGCTCACATTCGGGCTGGTGCTGCCCACCACACCGGAGTCCTATCTGCTCGGTGCGCTGAGCATCGTGCTCGCCGCCGCCATCTCGTACCTGTCGCTGTTCGCCTTGACGATGATCGGCTTCTGGGTCGTGGAGACCCGCGGCTTCCGCTCGCTCTACCAGACCGCGGGTACCTTCCTCGCCGGACTGTTCGTACCGGTGCATATCTTCCCGGACTGGTTGCGCGCCATCGCCGGGTCGACGCCGTTTCCGTCGATGTTGCAGGTACCGGTGGATGTGCTCTCCGGCCGGGCGATCGGATGGGATGCGGCCCACCTGGTGGGCACCCAGATCTTCTGGCTGCTGGTGATGGGCGTGCTCGGCCGGGTCATGCTGGCGGCGGGCCGGCGGAAGCTGGAGGTACAGGGTGGTTGAGACGACGGTCCGGCCGCCGGACCGAGGTGTCGCGGCAGGTTCGCGGTTCGGGCCCTACGCCGCGGTCCTGCGATCCCGGATCCAGGCGCAGCGGGTCTACCGGCTGTCCTTCGCCAGCGACGCGGCGGGCGCCACCATGGTCGGCCTCGTCGAGTTCGCGGAGGTCTGGGTGGTGTTCAACCAGGCGAAAGTCCTGGGCGGCCTGGACCTGGACGCCGCGCTGCTGCTGTTCGGCCTGAGCAATCTGGCCTTCGCGCTGGCCCAGCTGATGTGCGGGCATCTGGACAAACTGCCGAACCTCATCCGCCTGGGGATGCTCGATATCTACCATCTGCGCCCGCAGCCCGTGCTGCTGCAATTGATCACCAGCGATTTCTCACTGCGCAGGCTGGCGCGGGCCACGGTCGCGCTGGCGGTGCTCACAGCCGGACTGATGCGCAACGATATCGACTGGTCGCCGCAGACGATCCTCCTGATCGGGCTGACGGTGGTGAGCGCGACCGTGCTCTTCGCCGGGCTGTTCGTCGTGGCCGCCGGCTGTCAGTTCTTCCTCATCGACGGGGCGGAACTGACGAACAGCTTCACCTACGGGGGTTCCTTCGCGGCGACACAACCCGCCTCGGTCTTCCCGACTCCTTTGAAATTACTGTTCTGCCTCGCGATACCGGTGGCGTTCACCGCGTACTTCCCGACGCTGGCGCTGCTCGGTCTGCCGGGGCCGGCGGGGTTCCCGTCCTGGCTCGCCTGGGGGTCACCGCTGGCGGCGGCATGGGTATGGGTACTGGCCTGGGGGATGTGGCGGTTCGGGACGAGGCACTATCAGAGCGGCGGTGGCTGAGATGGATCATCGGAACGCGGCGGGGACCGCCGCTATCGTCGAGGTCGACGGGCTGACCCGGCGTTTCGCGCGCCGGACGGGAAAGGGCCTGCGGTCGCGGCGCGAGGTCGTCACCGCGGTCGATGCCATGACCTTCCGGATCGAGCGGGGCGCGGCGGTCGGCTATATCGGCGCCAACGGTGCCGGCAAATCCACCACCATCAAAATGCTCACCGGCATTCTGGTCCCCACCTCCGGCTCGGTGCGGACCTGTGGACTGGATCCCATCCGGCAGCGCCGGGAGCTGGCGAGCCGGATCGGCGTCGTCTTCGGGCAGCGCTCGCAGCTGTGGTGGGACCTACCGTTGCGGGAATCGTTCACGATCCTGGCCGCCATCCATCGGCTCGAAACCGCGGCGGGGCGCATCCGCACCGCGGAGCTGGTCGAGCAGCTGGAGATGGCCGATACGCTCGACACCCCGGTCCGGCAGCTGTCACTGGGGCAGCGGATGCGCGCCGAGGTCGCGGCGGCCCTGCTGCACTCCCCGGAGTTGATAATCCTGGACGAACCCACCATCGGCCTGGATGTGCTCTCCAAGCAGCGGCTGCGCGAATTCCTGCGCGCCGAGCGGTCCGAACGCGATACCACCCTGATCCTGACAACGCACGATATGGGCGATATCGAGCGACTCTGCGACCGGGTGCTGGTGGTGGATCACGGGCGGTTGGCCTACGACGGCTCGCTGCCGGGCCTGGGCGCGACGGTGGGCGCGCAACGGATGCTGGTGGTGGACCTCACCGGACCCACCCCGGCCCTCGACGGGCTGGCCGGCGCGGAACTGGTCGCTTGCGAGGCGGACGGTATGCGACAGCGATTGGCCTTCGACGCCGATACGACCACCGCCGCGCAGTTGCTCGCCGAAGTCTCGGCCCGTGCCGAGGTACGCGATCTGTCGATCGAGGAGCCCGATATCGAGGACATCGTGCGGCGTCTCTACGAGACGGTCCGCTGATAGCGCGATGCCGGGCCCCGGTGGGGGCCCGGCATCGGCTCGGTCGTATGGGGACCTCAGGTCTGCGCGTTGCCCGCTTTCCACTCGGGCCACGGGATGTTCCAGTCACCCAGGCCGTCCACCCCGGGCAGAACAGGGCCCACGGTGTTCGTCACGATGGCGATATCGCCCCGCTTGGCCGTGTTGTACACCCACTGGGCGTCCTCGGGGCTGAGGTTCAGACAGCCGTGACTGGTGTTGGTATTGCCCTGCGCTCCCAGTGACCACGGGGCCGAATGGAAGAAGATCCCGCTGTAGGACATCCGGGTGGCCCAGTCGACATCGGTGCGGTACCCGGTGGGCGAGTTCACCGCGACGCCGTAGGTGGACGAGTCCATGACGATGTGCTCGTGCCGGTCGGCCAGGATGTACACCCCGTTGTTGGTGGGGGTGTCGTCCTTACCCATCGAGGTCGGCATCGTCCGGATGACCTGGCCGTTCTTCTCGACCGTGACCATCTTCGTATTGTCGTCGGCCTTGAAGACCACCGCGTCGCCGATGGTGAAGTTCGAGTGGATGTCGTCCTGGCCGTACAGCCCGTTGCCGAGGTCCTTGCCGTAGACGTTCACATCGATCGTCACCTTGGTGCCGGCGTTCCAGAAATGTTCGGGCCGCCAGCGGACCTCACGGTTGTTCACCCAGTAGAACGCGCCCTCCACCGGCGGGTCGGTCTTGATGGTGATGGCGTCCTGCGCGGCTTTGCGGTCGGGAATGTTCTCGTCGAACTGGACCGCGACCGGCTGGCCGATACCGACGATCTCACCCTCGCCGGGCACCAGGTACGGCTTGGTGACGTTACCGGGCGCCGTTGTGGTGAAACTCATACCCGTGGTGGAGGCACCGCCCAGTCCGTTGGCCCGTGCCTGCAGCCGGTAGGTCTTGCTGTAACCGAGTGGCTCGGTGGTGGACCAGCTGCGGCCGTCGGTCGCGAGCTGCCCGGCCACCGGCTGATCATCCGGATTGAGCAGAGCGACATCGGTGAACAGGCCGTCGGTGATCTCGAACTTCATCCCCGCGGCCGGGGAGACACCGATATCACCGTCCTTGACGGGGGCCACGAGCTTGGGCTTGATCAACTCGGTGATGGGATTGCGGTCGATGGCGACCGTCCCGTCCGTGGCCTTCGAGGACGTGCAACCGGTCAGCACCATCGCGACCAATGTGACCAGGACCAGCGGTCCGAGTATCCAACGGACCGGCCTACGCCGATCGCCTGTACGCATATCAACCCCGTTTCAAGTCCCGGCGCACCCGCTACGCGCCGATGGCTTCGGATCCGACCGATTACCGCTCACCTCGACCCACGGCGGCGGGATCGGTCGAGACCACGTCCAACTATTCTGCCAGCCGTGTGGGGGTGATCCCAATCGCCGACGATCACGTCCGGCGCCACTGGCCCACCAAGACATAGGCTTCCGCGCGCCTTCCGTTACCGGTGTCGGCCGGGTCACACCCGTCCGACCGACTATCGATTTCACTTCTGCGGCCCGAGCCTGTTAATGTCTGTCCCGCACCGATCGACGGGGCATGCGCCATTAGCTCAATTGGCAGAGCAGCTGACTCTTAATCAGCGGGTTAGGGGTTC
>JABFXT010000866.1 GCA_013361595.1 Nocardia sp.
GAATGCTCGGTAACGGTCGATTATGTGTCGAATATCACATACAACTCGCCGAGGGTATTGCTGTCATCAGGAGAGAACCGGATCCGCGCGCCCCGTGCGGGATTCGGACGGGGCAGATCGAGGCCGTACGGATACCTTTCGGCAAATCCGGCGACCGGGCCGTGCCATCCGCCCGCGGAATGTCTACGCTCGATCGCAGTGAATCCACCACCGCAGGTGGGCGGCGCCGGTGCCGCAACGAGCCGCGGTGGGGTGCCGGCCGCGCTCTCAGCGGCCACCCGGCGGGTTGCACGGCCGGGAAATCTGCACATCGCCCGTAACCGGAAGGACGCAACACAATGCCCTGCGCGATCCCGGATCGTGAGGTCACCGATACCGCCCTCGGCCTGGCAGTACGAGCGCCGTCCGTCCACAACACCCAGCCCTGGCGCTGGCGGCCCGTCGCGGACGGTATCCAGTTGTTCGCCGATACCGGCAGGCAGCTGACGGTCACCGACTTCCACCAACGCTCGCTGGTGGTCAGCTGCGGAGCGGCGCTGCACCATATGCGCGTCGCATTGGCCGCACTGGGCTGGGCGTCGACCGTGGACTACTGCCCCGATCCCCGCGACCCGGAGCATCTCGCCACCATCCACACGACCCGCAGCCCGGCCGGTGCCGCCCAGATCGATATGGCCGCGGCGATCATGTTGCGCCGCACCGACCGTCGCCACTTCCTGCCCAGGCCGGTCCCGGCCCGCCATCTCAGGTCGTTGGCCGCTCAGGCGTCGGCGCACGGCGCCGCGGTCCGGCAGGTCCCGGATACGCTGCTGCCACGCCTGGCCACCCCCTTGCGGCGCGCCGTCACCGCCCACGCCACCGACCGCCGATACCAGGAGGAGATCGCCCGCTGGAGCGGACGGAACCGGCTCACCGACGGCGTGCCGTCGCAGAACGCCCCCGTGGCGCGCCCGTCCGGCGAACTCCCGGTACGGACCTTCGCGGACCCGGCCCTGCTCGATCCCGCCGATCAGCCCGACGCCGCCCAATGGCTCGTCATCGGGACCACCCGCGACGACCGGCGGGCGCAGCTACGGGCCGGTGAGGCGACCAGCGCGCTCCTGCTCACCGCGACCGGTCTGGGACTGGCCACCAGCGTGCAGACCGAACCGCTCGGGGTGGCCGAATCCCGGCAGGAGATCCGGACCGGCCTGCTGCACGACTGCGCCTACCCGCAGGCCATGGTCCGGGTCGGCTGGAGTTCGCGCCGCGCCGCGCCGCTCGCCGATACCCCGCGACGTCCGATAGCCGAAATCCTCGAGGTCTGACCGGCCACGGGCCCGGAGCCGCGGCTCAGTAGCCGCGACCGATCTCCACCAGCGACAGCAGCGGTTCGCCGGCCGCGAACCGCTCGACATTGGCCCGCACATGCTCGGCCAGCAGACCGGGCAGGCCGGCCGAAGGGTTCGCCAGATGCGGCGTGATCACCGCATTGGGCAACGACCACAGCGGGTGCCCGTCCGGAAGTGGCTCCGGATCGGTGACGTCCAGCGCCGCGCCTCCGATGGTCTCCTCGCGCAGCGCCCGAACCAGTGCCTCGGTATCGATCAGCGATCCCCGCGCGATGTTCACGATCCACGCCGTCGGTTTCATCCGCGCCAGCGCGTCCGCGTCGACCAGCCGCGCGGTCTCGGCGGTCGCCGGTGCCGCGATCACGAAATGGTCGGCGCGCGAGAACAGTTCGGTGTTCCTGCTCGAGTCCACCGTCTCGGCCGCCCCCGGTACCGGCGTTCCGGACCGGGTGGAGGCCAGTACCTCCGCGCCGAACGCGGTGAACAGCGGAATCATCGCCCGGCCGATACCCCCGCAGCCGATGATCGCGACCGTCGCGCCCCGTAACGTCCCCACCCGCGCTTCGAACTCGGACTTGCGCCACGAACTCGCGCGCGCCTGCTCACCCAGTCCCCGCACACCCGCCAGCAGCAACAACACCGCGTGCTCGGCCACGCTCGACGCGTACGCCCCGGCCGCCGAAGTCCAGATCCGCCGATCGTCGACGATTCCCGCCGCGAACCACCGTTCGATCCCCGCACTCGGCAATTGCACCCACCGCACCGTGTC
>JABFXT010000125.1 GCA_013361595.1 Nocardia sp.
GCATGCCGACCGCGGGGAACCGCCCGCACGAAAGGGTTTCGCGATGAACACCAGTCCGCTGCAGGATCCCGGCCTGGATCGGCTGGTCGCCGAACTACAGCGCCGCAGTGCCGACCAGATCCCCTCGATCACCGGCTATTTCACGGACCGGGCCGAACGGGGGGAGGCCGCGGACCTCACCGATCTCGACGCCGCGGCGGATACCTTCCTGGCCGATAAGCTCGTCGCCCTCGAACACGACAAGGCCATGCTGTGTCACCGGCTGTGCCTGGCGCTGCGCGCCCGCCGGATCGTCGAGGTCGGCACCTCCCACGGTGTGTCCACGCTCTACCTCGCCCAGGCTGTGCGGCTGGTCGCCGCCGCGGATGGCGGCGCCGGCACGGTGATCGCCACCGAGCAGGAACCCGCCAAGATCGCGGCGGGCCGCGCGAATTTCCGCGCGGCCGGGCTCGAGTCGTGGATCGACCTGCGCGCGGGGGACCTCCGGGACACGCTGCGCGATCTGGACGCGCCGGTCGACCTCGCGCTCATCGATATCTGGCCGGCCGTGGCGCGGCCGGCCGTGGAATCGATCGCGCCGAAACTGCGCCCGGGCGGTGTGCTCCTCATCGACAACACCGAAGGCCGGCCGGAAATGTATCGCGACGTGTTCGAATACGTCGACGATCCGGCCAACGGCCTGTTCACCCAGACCCTTCCCTTTCGCGGCGGGCTGGAGCTGATCGTGAAGGCGTGATCCGGGTTCCCGGCCCCGGTGACGGCGGCTCCTCGGTGCTCACCGGGTCCCGGCGACTACGGTGACCAATCGGGCGAGCCCCTCGGCCCCGTGGCCGGAATCCATTGCGCGCCGGAATATCTCGCCCGAGGCATCGAGGACGCCGGTATCGATGCCGTGGCGTGCGATCACCGTGCGGAGGGTGGTGAACGCCTCGTAGGCCGACGAGATGGAGGTGTCGTCGGCCGGGTAGTGGCCGGCCTCGACCTGTGCGGCGGTCTGCGCCAGCATTCCGGGTAGCAGCCCGACCAGAGCGGGTGTGAACGGGACGAGCTCGCTGCCGGAGATCCCCTCGGCCTCGGCGAGCGCGACACCGAGTGTCACCCCGAAGAGCGAGAGCCAGAACACCGATACCAGCGCGGCGTCGAACGCGGCGGCGCGTCCGTGGTCCGCGCCCAGATAGGTGCCCTGTTCGGCCAGGACTCGTAACGCCGGTTCGGCCGTCCGGTAGGCGCTTTCGGACCCCGAGTACAGCACGAGCGCATCCGCTGTGCCGATACCCTGTGGTACCGCCATGACGGCGCCGTCCACGTAGGAGGCGCTGTGCCGGCCGGCCCATTCGGCACGTGTTCGCGACTGTTCGGGGGTCGAGGAAGTCAGGTTCACCAGTATCCGTCCGGGCAGCGCCGACTCCGCGGCGCCCAAGGCGCTCGCCACCGCGTCGTCGTCGAGCAGGGAGACGACGACCAGGGGAGCGGCCGCGACCGCCTCGGCCACCGACGGCGCGTGCCGCGCGCCGAGGTCGGTGAGGGCATCGGCCTTCGCCGCCGTTCGATTCCATACGGTCGTCGGATGTCCGGCGGCCAGGAATGCCCGCGCGATCGCCGAACCCATGAGTCCCAGGCCCAGAACCGTGACGGGCGTAAGTGTTCCATCGGACATCTGCGCTCCTAATTGTTTGAATAATGTCAAACAATTATTGTTGTATGATCGTCAAACTGTCAAGCGTGGAAGAGGTGAGCGCATGCCCGCCGAGTTGTCACATCCGGAGACCGCCGATCTGGATTTCGCGGCGGTCATGCATGCGCTCTCCGATCCGTTCCGCCTGCGGCTGGTGGCCTGTCTGGCCTGCGACGAGGGTGAGAACTGCGGCGATCTCAGCCAGAACATCGCCCTGCACAAGTCCACGCTCTCGCATCACTACCGGGTGCTCCGGGAAGCGGGCATCACCTGGACGTCGGTTGTCGGCCGTACCCGGGTGATGAGCCTTCGCTACGCGGATCTGGAGGCCAGGGTCCCGGGGCTGCTCGCGGTGGTCTTCCGGGCGCTGGCCGATATGGTCGAGGACGACGAGAAGTGGGACGGTACGCCCGCGGACCGC
>JABFXT010000205.1 GCA_013361595.1 Nocardia sp.
TCCTCCCACCGACTTGGCATAGGCTGTACGCGTCGTCGGAGGTTTCCGCCGCTAGGCGGACCTGATCGAGATCGATGCCCTCCAGGACGTCTGGAGCCGATCGTGATCGAGAGGGGAAATGAGCAGCGCGGGATCACCGGGCCCGACCGGCCCGGCAGGAGTTGCGCAAGAGGTGGTGACGCGCGCGGTTCGCGCCGTGCTGACAGGTTCCTCGGAGGTTGTCCGCAGAGAGCACGCCATGGTCAGTGGGACAAGGCGATCCGCTGACCAGTTCCTCGACAACAACCGCAGCGGCAAGGAAATCGTCGAGGGAACGCAGCGGCGGCCCGGGTCGGAAATCGCGGCCGCACGGCGCGACCTGCCCGAGGCCACTGATGCCGGGCATCGGCGATCGCCCGACGGAGACACACATGCCTCGTCCGGGGGCGGGACGGGAGAGCCGCCGCCGCCCGGGAGTGCCGGAGCCGGAGCGGATGACGACGAACCCCTCATGCTTCTGGATATGGGCGGCCCCGATTCGCCCACGCTCCACGCGAACGCCGACGGTGCTGCCCGGGTGCGGAACGCGCTCACCGAGCGGCTACACGACTGGTCCTCGCCCGGTTACGTCGACGAGATCGCCGACGCGGTCAGCGATGTGGTCGAGCACGGCCGCGGTACGGTCCGGATCACCGCGGCAACCTTCGGCCGACCGGACGGATCCCGGCGGCTCGGCATCCAGGTCACCCACACCGATACCAGCCAGGTACGCACGACCTGGGAACTGGACCAGACCCCGCGACCGGTGGAGTGGGGACCGGATCCCGCCCCGCGACCGCAACGCGCGACCGGGGTCGACGGGGACGACCGGCGGAATCCGATGTGGGGCCAGGACGGTGCGGCGGTGAATCAGGAGTATCAACGAAGCGTCAGCCACGTGCGGGGAGCGCTGGACGATCATCTGAGCGAGAACTTTCCGTGGCTGACACGGGATCAGATCTACGATGCGAAGTTGATCACCTCGGAGCTGTACACGAATGCGGTCACCTATTCGCCCGACCATCGAGGGGATATCGACATCACCTCGCCGGCGGAGGACAAGGTGCGGGTCTCGGTGAGTAATGCCCTGAGTCCGGGTGCGGCCAGAGATATGGCGCCATGGGTTCCCGACCAGCAGTCCGTCGAACGCCAAGGGGGCCGGGGCACCCAGCTCGCCCACGAGCTGAGCGCGGCCTGCGGACGGGATCTCCGTTTCGGGACGGACGGCTCGACTGCCACCCACTATTTCGAACTCCACCGCTCCGACGGAGCCGACGACGGCAGAGAGGACCCGGTGATCGATATGAGCGCGTTCGCCGATGATCTGGCGGAGCTGGGCTTCGATGCCGACAGCCTCGCCCCCGGCCGGGGTTCGGCGGACCAGATATCCCCGCCGCCGGCCGCCGGCGAGATACCCCCCGGGGGCCCGGCGGCCGGGAACCGCTGATCCGGGCCTGAACTCCGCCACCGGCCGGACCCACCACGAGCAGGCGAGTCGCTCAGGTCGATTCGTTCGGTCGCGATGGACAATCGCAGGAGCGGGGCGTCGGCACCCGCCGGAGACGGAGCGGACGGTCCCCGGAGTTCGACGCGCAGTTCGCGAATCCGGATTCGGACGACTTCGCGCGGGCGGGCGGCGCGGCGCAGGAGGTGATCGCGGCGTGGGTCGGCGAGGAATACCCCTGGGGCGGCGAGATTTTCTGCGCGCCGCCGGTGGGGTGGGCACGGCGCTGGCGGCGGCACTGGGCGGGTGCGGCAACGACGATGATGCCCTCACCTTCTTCTTCCAGGCCAACCCCGCCGAGGCCGACGGACGGCGGCGGGTGATCGACGAATTCGCCCGCCGGTATCCGGATATACCGGTGCGGACCGTACTGTCCGGTCCCGACCCGATGCAGCAGATGCTCACTTTCTGCGCGGGCGGGAAATGCCCCGATGTGCTGATGGCGTGGGAACAGACATATGCGGGTCTCGCCGACCGAGGTGTACTGCTGGATCTGAACAGCATGCTCGACCGTGATCCGGCCTTCGCGGCCGAACTGCGAGCGGGCGGTGCCGCCGCGCTGTACGACACGTT
>JABFXT010000105.1 GCA_013361595.1 Nocardia sp.
GTTTCCGCGGAACCTCGTGTTCCACAGCGGGGATCCCTGTTCGAGTAGGCGCAGGCCGAATCGGATCGTGGCCGCGCTCATCGGTATGTGCCGCATATCGGACATGGCTGTCCGCACCACGTCCGGCCAGTCGCGGAGCAGGGGGCCGAACAGCGATCGCCAGGCCTTCCCGTCGGCGCCGAGACCGTCCACTGTTCGGTCGAGGTCCCGCCAGGCCACTCCCGCGACGCCGCCGTCGAGCGGATGGGCGTAGGAGGCTTCGGGAGCGAGTAGTTCGACACCGTGGGCCGGGAGGTCGAAGGCCTGGAAGAACGGGGAGGCCCATGCCATCGGATGTGCGCCGGCGCATTCATCGTGCCGGAAACCGGGCAGGGTCGTCTCCGCGGTGCGACAGCCGCCGCCCAGGGTTTCCGCGGCCTCGTACACCTCGACCTCGAGGCCCGCGGCGGCCATGGTCACCGCCGCCGCGAGGCCGTTGGGCCCGGAACCTACCACTACGACATCCGCCATCCCCCGATTCTGCCTCGCCGCGCGGATCAGGGTCGGACGGCCACCGCGTCCACCTCGAAGAGCATGGTCGGCAGGGCCAGGGCCGCGACACCGGTCAGGGTCTGGACCGGTGGCCGGTCGCCCCAGATCTCGGCGATCTTCGTGCCGAGGACAGCCAGTTTGTCTGTGTCGTGGTCGACGATATGGGTGCGCAGCTGGGCGATATCGGCGAAATCCAGTCCCACCGACCGCAGCGCGGTGCCGAGGTTGGCGAAGGCCCGGTCCACCTGGCCGGCGAAATCGCCGGTGGTGGTGGCACCGTGCGCGTCGGAATCGTATTGTCCGGCCACGAAGACGAGTTCGCCGCTGGTGACGGCGATATGGCTGTAGCCGAACGGAACCGGATCGTGCAGCGCCGGCGGGTTGCTGATATCGATGGACATGCGGATCTCCTCGCGTTCGTGACTGTCGACAGAGATCCGACGAATCGGGCGCGTCGACTGTGACATCGCGCGGCGATATCGCCCGCCGGATCAGCCGATGGGTTCCCTGGTCCGGGCGCGGGGACCGGTGTGTACGGGCAGCGTCTCGTAGCCGTGCAGCGTGTAGAGCCGGCGTCGCCGCGGCGGACCGCTGAGCCGGAGGTCGGGGAACTGTTCGAAGAGCGCGCGCAGGGCGTGGGCCGCCTCCATCCGGGCGAGGCTGGCACCGAGGCAGGCATGGATTCCGCTGCTGAAGCCGAGATGCTCCTTCGCGTTGGGACGGGTGATGTCGAATCGGGTGGGGTCGGGGAACATCGCCGGGTCCCGGTTCGCGCCGGCCAGTGACAGCACCAGGGTCGCGCCCTTGCGCAGTCGCGTGCCCGCCACTTCCACCTCGGCGTGCGCCACCCGCGCGGTGGTCTGGACCGGGGGATCGAACCGCAGGATCTCCTCGACCGCGCCGGGCCACAGGTCCGGCTCGGCCTGGAGGCGGGCGAGCTGGTCGGGGTGTTCGAGCAGCAGCACGATGCCCTTGGAGATGAGGTTGACCGTGGTCTCGAAACCCGCGCCCATCAGCAGGGTCGCCGATGCGCAGAGTTCGTAGGTGGACAGTTCGTCCTTGCCGACCAGACTGCTGAGGATATCGTCGCCGGGCTCGGTGCGCAGCCGGTCGATATGGTCGAGCAGATAGTCCTGTACCGCTTCCGAGGAGCGCATGGCACGTTCGTGGGCACTCCAGGAGATCCCGATATCCAGCAGCGGGCTGATCGCATCGCCCCAGCGCAGGAACATCTCTCGATCGCGGTCCGGGAAGCCGAGCATCTCGGAGATGATGGCGATCGGCACCTGCGCGGCGAACCGGCTCACCAGATCCGCCGGGCCGTCCTCGGGCAGCGCGGCGAGCAGTTCCGCGGTGACCGTGACGACCCGGTCGCGCAGCCGGCCGATCGCGCGCGGAGTGAACGCCGCCGCGACCGGTTTGCGCATCCTGGTGTGTTCGGGCTGGTCGAGCATCAGCATGGAGGGCGGATCCACGGGGTTGGCCGGGACCGGTCGCCGGGCCAGCGCCCGGCGCGCGAACCCCGGCAACCGGATCAGCATCGGCATTCCCACCCCGAACCGGTTGTCCCGCAACACCTCCCGGACAGCCGCATGATCCATGGTGATCCAGAGTGGTCCGACGCGGTGTACGCCGCCCTCCCCGCGTAGTTCCTCGAGCAGCGGATACGGGTTGGCGATCCCCTCCGGGCCGCCGTTGAGGCGGGCGAACAGATCCCCCCGGCGCAACTGCGCCTTCTTCGCGACCCGGATCAATCCGTGCTGGTTCACCCAGCGAAACACATATTCCGGCTTCATCCCACCCACTCCTGTCGTACCGACGGTGTCGTGCCCGCGCTCCCGCCTGCTGTCCGGGCACGCGTACGGCGGCCGGTCGGCGCGGTCGTGTTCGACGTCCACCGGAGCCGGAGGAGCACCGATACGAACGCTACGGACCATTCGGCGGCCCGGGAACCTGCCGGAGTCGGAACCCGGGACCTACCGTGGTAGGAGACGCGTCACAGGACGTGGGTGACCCGTTCGGTTTCCACCCGCCGTTCCCGCAGCGCGGGATCGGGGTCGGCCACCTGGACGAGCGAGGCGCCCGCGACGAGCACCGAGAGAAAACCGTCGATCAATTCGGCGGGCGTATCCCAGGTGGCGCTGGACAGCACCCGGTCGCCCTCGGCGAAGCCCTGCCGGACAGCCGATTTCCGGGCCTCGGCGAGCACCGCGGACACCGGCATCCCGTCGAGAGCGGCGCCGGTGCCACCGGGCAGGAACTGGTCGCCGTGCACGCGGACCGCGGTCGCGTAGTCGGTGACCCCGATCGGCAGATCACGGACCGGGCCGCCCATGGGGTCCAGCGAGAGCGCCGCCACCTCGGGAGCGTCCTCGGTCTCGGCCAGCCGGTCCGCGGCGGCGAAGACGAGCTCCGCGTCGGGATCGGCGTGCAACACCACTTCGGTTCCGGCCCACCAGCAGCCGAGCAGAACCGCCGCGGTCTGCCAGTGCGCGGGGAGCAGTACCGCGACCCGCGCGCCCGGGGTGAGCCCGAACTCGTCCCGGATCAGATTGCCGGTCTTGGCGGCCCAGTTGGCGAGGGTCAGCCCGGACAGCTCGATCCGGGCACCGGTCGCGTCGTCGTACCAGGTGACGCGGGGGCCTGCGGGGTCGCGTTCCAGTATCGGTTCGAGGACCGCTTCGGGGAGGGTCGTTGCCTGGTCTATGTCACGCATCGTCTGCTTTCGGCGCTCAATTCACACAGGTGGGTCCGTCTTCGGCCGCCGCGATCGGCGGCGCGGGCGGCACCGGAGTGGCCGAGGTCGACGTACCGCCGAAATCGATCACGTCTCCGCTGCCGGATCCGGGGCCAGCGTAGTCGCTCGTCAGAACCACGTTCACCGCTCCCGTCGCTATCGACGGATCCGACACCACGGGAAGCCCGCCCAGCGCGGCCGCGACGGCCTTCCCGCCCGGATCCGACGCCGACGGGGCACGCACCTGACTCTGCGACACCGCCGACCCACCGGAATAGTTACCCACGGAACCCTGGGTGTAACCGAGGCCGAGAAGTTCCTGGGCGACCGCGTTCGCCAATCCGGCGACAGTGCTCGAGTTGTAGACCGATACCTCGACATTCTCCGGGTTGACATTCGGCGTGGTGGTCTCGGTCGCGGGCCGGTCGGCGGGTTCCTCCCCGACCAGTGCCGCGACATAGTCGTGCACTTCGTCACGGTCGACGCGGACCACCGATTCACCGTTGGAGGTGGTGCCGTTGAGATCGGCGACCGGAATGGTCTCGAAGGTGACCTCCCCGGCGGCGAGGTCCTGGAGCTGGGTGAGGAAGCCGAGCAGATCCCAGCCCTCGTCGAGAACCACGGTGCGCCCCACGGCATCGCTGAGTTCCCGCAACCGGCTCGGATTGCTCAGGGTGTCGGCACTGACCACCTGGTGCACCAGCTGGGCCATGAACACCTGCTGGCGCACGATACGGTCCAGGTCGCCGCGTTCGAGATTGTGCCGTTGCCGCACGAAACTCAGCGCCTGCGGGCCGTCGAGTTTCTGCCGGCCGCCCGGGAAATAGGCTCCCGACATAGGTTCGTCGACCGCATGGCGCAGGCAGACGTCGACGCCGCCGACCGCGTCGGTGAGCAGGACGAACCCGAGCAGACTCACTTCGGCGTAGTGGTCGACGGTGATACCGGTGAGCCCGGCCACCGATTCGATCAACGCCTGCCGTCCGCGCTGGGTCGACTGTGCTTCGGCGTCGTCCGCCGATTCGCCCTCGGCCAGCAGATCGTCCTGCACGGCCTGTTTCGTCACGCCGTAGGCGGAATTGATCTTGCCCTTGCCCAGGCTCGGGATATCCACGTAGGCGTCCCGAGGAATCGAGATCGCCGTCGCCGACCGCCCGTCGTTCGGTACCCGGACCAGCACGATGGTGTCGGTATTGGTGCCTATCTCGTCACCGGCGTGCAGCATGGCCCGCTCCGCGTCGCTGAGCGGATTGCCCTTCGCGTCGGTCCGGGAATCCACCCCCACCAGCAGGATGTCCACCGCCCCGTCGGTATGCCCGCCCAGGCCCAGATCGCTGATCCGCTCGATATTCGAAACCAGCGAATCCACACCGCGCCAGGCGAACCCGGTCGCGACCAGCACAATCAGAGCAACCGATGCGACCAGGACCCGCACCGGACTCCACAACGTCGGCTCCCCACGCTGCACCACCTTGGACTTCCTCTCCCCTTGTCGGTGGCTCGGTCGAGGACCCCGACCCACGTCGCGTATGCCGTCGAAACACCTTCCGCACCACGCAGGCTAACCAACAGCAGCCCGGGTGACCCCGATTCGGCGGCCGACGGCGTGCCAGACTGAGCCGGTGAGCGCCGCCGTACCCGCCGGAACCGAAACCGCCGACCGCATCCTCGTCACCGGGGCGGGTGGCCAGGTGGGCGCCGAACTCCTCCGGCTGATACCCGCTGTCCGCGCTTTCACGCGGTCCCAGCTCGACATCACCGATCCGACGGCGGTGGAATCAGTCGTCCGTCCGGGCGATACCGTCCTCAATTGTGCCGCGTTCACCGCGGTCGATCGGGCCGAATCCGAACCCGCGGCCGCATTCGCCGCGAACGAGACCGGTCCCGCGGTACTGGCGGCGGCCTGCGCCCGCGCCGGCGCCCGGCTCGTCCACCTGTCCACCGACTATGTGTTCCCCGGGACCGCGACCGCCCCGTACGAACCGGCCGATCCCACCGGCCCGGCCACGGTGTACGGCCGCTCCAAACTCGCCGGCGAACGCGCGGTGCGCGAACTCTGCCCGCAGTCCCATATCGTCCGGACGGCCTGGGTGTACGCCGGGACCGGCGGCGATTTCGTGGCCACCATGCGCCGGCTCGAGCGGGAGCGCGACACCGTATCGGTGGTGAACGACCAGATCGGCTCGCCCACCTTCGCCGCCGATCTGGCCGCCGGACTGCTCGAACTGGCGGCGAACCCGGCGGCGCCCGCTGTGCTGCACGCCACGAACGCCGGGCAGGCCAGCTGGTTCGATCTGGCCCGCGCGGTCTTCGCCGGAATCGGCGCCGATCCCGAGCGGGTTCGGCCCTGCACCACCGCGGAATTCCCCCGGCCCGCCCCCCGTCCCGCGTACTCGGTCCTGTCCGCCGCCGCCTGGCGGGCGGCCGGGCTGACACCATTGCGCCCGTGGGAATCCGCGCTGACCGAGGCACTCACCCGGGCCGCCCATTAGGGTGGTGCGCTGTGAGCGCTTCCGATAACCCGCACGACCGCCCACGTCTGGCCGTGGTCACGGTCACCTATTCGCCGGGCGAACATCTCGAGCATTTCATCAGCACCCTGACAACGGCCACCGCGGAGAAGCCGCAGGTCATTCTGGCCGACAACGGCTCCACCGACGGCGTCCCCGAACTAGTGGCCGACGCGAACGCCCATGTGCGCTTCCTACCGACCGGCGGCAACATCGGATACGGCGGCGCCATCAACCGGGCAGTCGCCGAACTCGACCCCGATCTGGAATACGTACTGATCGCCAACCCGGATATCCGCTGGGGCAACGATTCCATCGACATCATGCTCGAGGCCGCCCAGCGCTGGCCCCGGGCCGGCGCGATCGGGCCGATGGTCCTCGAACCCGACGGCAGCGTCTATCCGTCCGCGCGGTCGGTGCCCGGCATCCTCGACGGCGCGGGTCACGCGATACTCGGCGCCGTCTGGAAGACCAATCCGTGGACCCGCCGCTACCGCCAGGAGAACGAGGAGATCTCCGAGCGCACCGTCGGCTGGCTGTCCGGTTCCTGCCTGCTGGTGCGGCGCGCGGCCTTCGACTCGATCGAGGGGTTCGACTCCCGCTACTTCATGTACATGGAGGACGTCGACTTCGGCGACCGGATGGGCCGGGCCGGCTGGCACAACGTTTTCGTGCCCGGCGCCGAGGTGACCCACGCCAAAGGGCACGCCGCCGGCCGCCATCCCGAGACGATGCTGCCCGCCCACCACGCCAGCGCCTACCGCTTCCAGGCCGACCGCCATCCGCACTGGTGGCAGGCCCCGCTGCGCTGGGCGCTGAAGGCCGGACTTGCGGTGCGCTGCCGGATTGCGGTTCGATCCGCTCTGCGTGCACGGGAGCGGGAGCAGGCCGGATAGACGAACTCACCGCGACCGTGCCGGGTCGATGATCGAATTGGACAAGGGAGCTCCATGGCATCACAAGCAGGCGCGGACGCGGTGATTCTGGTCGGCGGTAAGGGGACGCGGCTGCGGCCGCTGACCCTGTCGGCGCCCAAACCGATGCTCCCGACGGCCGGGGTACCGTTCCTGACCCATCTGCTGACCCGGATCGCGAGCGCCGGACTCACCCACGTGGTGCTGGGCACCTCCTACAAGGCCGAGGTCTTCGAGGAGCATTTCGGCGACGGTGCCGAATTCGGCCTGGAGCTGGAATACGTCACCGAGACCGAACCGCTGGGCACCGGCGGCGGTATCCGCAATGTGCTACCCCGGCTCACCGCCGACAACGTCATGGTGTTCAACGGTGACGTCCTCGGCGGTACCGATCTGCGGTCCATCCTGGAAACCCATGAGAAGACCGAGGCCGACGTCACCCTGCATCTGGTGCGGGTCAGCGATCCGCGTGCTTTCGGCTGCGTTCCCACCGACGCCGACGGCCGGGTCACGGCCTTCCTCGAGAAGACCCAGGACCCGCCGACCGACCAGATCAACGCCGGTTGTTACGTCTTCCGGCGCGAGTACATCGAGAAGATCCCGGCCGGGCGGCCGGTATCGGTGGAACGCGAAGTGTTCCCCGCCCTGCTGACCGAAGGCGCCCGGGTCCAAGGTCACGTCGATACCTCCTACTGGCGGGATATGGGCACCCCGGAGGACTTCGTCCGTGGCTCCGCCGATCTCGTCCGCGGTATCGCCCC
>JABFXT010000044.1 GCA_013361595.1 Nocardia sp.
GGCATCTATCCAGTTCCAGCACAGTCCACGCCACCCCGCGCTCTGGGTCCTCACCTACCGGAGGCAGCCGGTCAAGCCGAAGTATAAGGCAATTCTCTAATGATGAGAATGCGATTACCGTGTGGATGTCCCGAACAGCGCCGATCCGCAGGCTCGGCCGGCCCTTCGGACCGACTTCACCGAGAGGTGCTCACCCTTTCCGCCCTACCCCGCCCAGCAGCAGCCGTTCCTCGCGGGTCCGCGGCGAGCGCGCCGGGCCCGAGGGCCACCACTCGTCGACCGGCACCACACCCGGCTCGATCAGCTCGAGTTCACCGAAACAGGAGACGATCTCCGCCCGGCTCCGGAACCAGCCGGTTCCCAGCCCGTTCTCCAGGAAGCGCCGCTCCACCTCCCGGGCCAGTTCGTGTTCGGGCGAAGCGTCCGCCGGATCCCAGTAGTGCGTGATCGCCACGAACGACCCGGGGCTCAGGACGCGTACGCAACGCGCCACGATCTCCGCCGGATCCGCCGCGCTGTCGATGTGGTGCAGCACCGAACCCAGGATCACCGCCACCGGACGACTACGGTCCAGATAGCGCCACACCGGCGAATCCTCCGCCAGCACCGCGGGATCGGTCAGGTCGCCCGGCAAGTACAGCGTGTCCTCGTTGGTCTCCAGCAGCACCCGCCCGTGTGCGACACACATCGGGTCGTTGTCCAGATACACCACCCGCGACCACGGATTCACCAACTGCGCGATCTCATGTGTATTTCCGGTGGCGGGCAGTCCGGCTCCCGCGTCGAGGAACTGATCCACTCCGACGATTCCCGCCAGATACCGCACCACCCGGCGTGACCAGGCCCGGGTGCGCCGGGAGACCTCGGTCATCCCGGGTGCCACCGCCAGCACCGCCTCGAGCGCGCGACGATCCACTTCGAAGTTGTCTTTACCGCCCAGACTGGCGTCGTAGACCCGGGCGATACTGGCCCGGGAAGTATCGACTCCCGCTGGCGAACGGCCTACGGCGGGTGGGCGGAACGGCGTATCTGGCATCGGCTTCTCTCTATCCGGTTGTGGTGCGGCACGACATCGACAGGTGAGGCTCGACACATACGACGACCACAGTGCGACGAATTCATCGCTCCGGGAACAGATTCGTCGACAAAGATCTCGAAACGATAATTTTTCGGGCCCGGCGCGCGGAATATTCTCGGCACCCGCGCCACGCCGGCGGCCTTCACGAAAATCCGCTCGAACTGCCTCCCCGGCGAAGCGCACCCGGTGGCGGCGAGCTCGTCTCGATTCGCCGGAAGCAGCCGCCGGCGAAGGCCGCGCGCTCTAGAGTGTTCCTACCGGCGCGCGCTCGTCCTCGCGGCTGCACCGCGTGCGGTACCCATGGTTTGCCGAGCTCGGAGCCGCTCATGAACCCTGCCGACAGCGCCCCGGCCACCGCCCGCCGCTTCCACCGGCTCGATATCTCCGAACCAGCGTTCTGGGCCCGGGATTTCCGGACCCGCGACGAAGTGTTCGCCCATCTGCGCGCCGAGCCCGGCCTCACCTGGCACGCTCCGGCCCCGGCGCTGTTCCCGCACGAGGAACCCGGGTTCTGGGCGGTGACCCGGCATCGCGATATCGCCTACATCAGCCGCCACCCCGAACTGTTCACCTCGAGCCAGGGGATCAGTATGGATCCCATGCCGGTGGAGTTGCAGCGGCCGACCAGTTTCTTCCTCACCATGGATCCACCGCAGCACACCCGGTATCGCCGCCTCATCAGTTCGGCGTTCACCCCGAAACAGGTGCGGCGCATCGAGTCCCAGATCCGGGGGAACGCCGTCCAGATCGTGGACGAGTTCCTCCACGACCTGGAAACCGGCCGATCGATCGACCTGGTGGACAGTCTGTCCCGCAAGCTGCCAATGCGCACCGTCTCGGACATGATCGGTATCGACGGCGCCGATCGGGAGGCCGTCGCCTACGCCGCCGAGGCGATGTTCGGTTCCAGCGACGAAGAATACGCGAGCCTCGAGGACCGGGCCACATTCTTCATGACCCAGTTCGGCATCCTGCACGGGGCCGGCACCGAACTCGCCGCGCGCCGGCGCCGCGAACCGCGCGACGACCTCATGTCCGCGATCGTCTCGGCCGAAGTGGACGGTCACCGGCTCAGCGACGAAGAGATCGGCGCCTTCATGGTGCTGCTCGCCTCGGCGGGCAACGACACCACCAAACAGACCACCTCACACGGATTCAAGGCACTGGTCGATCATCCGGCACAGCGGGAATGGCTGCTCGAGGATTTCGATGCCCGAATAGGCGGCGCTGTCGAAGAATTCGTCCGGTGGGCGACACCGGTGCTCCATTTCGCCCGGCACGCGGTGGCCGATACCGAGGTCGCCGGAACACCGGTGCGCGCGGGCGAGAAACTGGTCCTGTTCTACTGTTCGGCCAACCGCGACGAATCCGCCCTGGACGCGCCCCATATCTTCGACCTCACCCGCGATCCGAACCCGCATTCGGGTTTCGGGGGCGGTGGGGCGCATTTCTGCCTGGGTGCCTGGCTGGCCCGGATGCAACTGCGCCTGCTGTTCCACGAACTGCTGACCCGGCTGCCCGAGGTGACGCTCGGCGAACCGGAATACGTGCACAGCGATTTCGTGCACGGCATCAAACGGATGCCGGTCCGCCGAGCCTGATCAGACCTCGACCACCACGGCACCGCCCTGCCCACCACCCGCGCACATGGCGGCCACCCCGATACCGCCGCCGCGGCGGCGCAATTCGTAGAGCAGGGTGGTGACCATCCGGGCTCCGGACGCGGCGATCGGATGACCGAGACTGCACCCGCTCCCGGAGAAGTTGACCAGGTCCTCGTCCAGGCCGTATTCGCGGCAGGCGGCGATCGGCACCGAGGCGAACGCCTCGTTGATCTCCCACAGCGCCACATCGCCGGGTTCCAGCCCGGCCCGCCGCAGCACCTTGCCGATCACCGCCACCGCTCCCAGACCGGTATCGCGCGGCGCGACCGCCGAGGTCGCCCAGGCCCGGACCGATCCCAATACGGTGAGCCCCTCGGTCGCGGCGAAGACGCCGTCGGTGACCACCACGGCGGCCGCGGCGTCGTTGATCCCGCTGCTGTTACCGGCGGTGATGGAGAAGCCCTCGATCTCCGGGTGCAGCACCGGCAATTTCGCGAGTCGTTCCGGTGTGGTGTCGCGGCGCGGGAATTCGTCCACCGCGAAGGCGGCGACCGTACCGTCGAGCAGGGTCACCTTCATCGGCACGATCTCGTCGACGAACTTCCCGGCATCGATGGCGGCGATCGCCCGCTGATGCGAACGCAACGCCCAGGCATCCATCTCGGCCCGGGTGATCCCCACCGCCTTCGCGGTATTCCAGCCGACCGTGATGGACATATCCCCGGTCGGCGCGTCCGGAGTTTCGGGATGAATGGGCGGCATCCAGCCTTCGGCGAAGGTGAGTTCGGGGCCGGGCACCCGCCATTTCATGACCGGATTCGTCGACAGCGACTGCACTCCACCGGCCACCACGACGCGTTCCATGCCGGACCCCACCTGGGCGGCGGCGTTCCCGAGCGCGGTCAGGCTACCGGCGCAGTGCCGGTTCACCGCCTGCCCGGGCACATTCTCCATCCCCGCGGCCACTGCCGCGTACCGCGCGATATCGCCACCGCCGTAATGGGATGCGGCGAAGATCACATCGTCGACCAGTTCCGGCGGCACACCCGAGCGGCGGACCACCTCGGGCAGCACCGTGGTGGCCAGGACTTCGGTCGGGACATTGGTGAGCGTGCCTTTGAAGGATCGCCCGATCGCGGTCCGGGCCGCGCCGACGATTACCGGTGTTCCCATACTTCTCCGCCTCCGCTGGTCCGCCGGGGCGACCGCACAGCGGAATTCACCACCGGCCCGTCACCTTTACTGTGTACACCGGACAGCGTGGCACAACGGCGACGGCATGGTGGCCGAACCGTACAGAATTCGCCCATCGTCGGACTCTGCCCTGGTGGGCCACCGGGCACGAACCGCGATGGGGCATACACCACCCCCGATACCCGTCGCGTCGATCCCCGGGGACGTACGCTGTTCCCGATCGTTCCATGCGAAGAGAGGAATACCGATGAAAACCAGGCTCAACTGCCCGTGCGGCGAGCATCTCACCGGGGCGAACGAGGACGAACTGGTCGACATCGTGCGCAAACATCTCACCGAGAACCACCCCGGGCACGATTACAGCCGCGACGAGATCCTGTTCATCGCCTACTGACCCACCGCACCGGCCCCGATCCGGGCCGGTGATCCGGGATCGTTCGCGGTGACCGCGTGCCGAGCACGCCGATGGCACCGTGGTATATGGATCTGGGCGGCATCGCTGCCCGGGAAGGATCCAGATGGACGACCACATACTCGCCGCGACGCTGGCCGGCGAAGCCGGCGAACTACTGCTCGGCATCCGGGAACTCGGCGGCGCGGTCGGCGACCGGCGATCCGATGCCTTCCTGCTCGAGCGCCTGGCCCGGGAGCGGCCGGCAGACGCGGTGCTCTCGGAGGAATCACCTGACGACGGCGACCGCGTCGACCGGGCGCGGGTGTGGATCGTCGACCCGCTCGACGGCACCCGGGAATACGGTGAACCGGCGCGCGACGACTGGGCGGTCCATGTCGCACTCGCGGTGGACGGTGCGCCCGTCGCGGGTGCGGTCGCACTCCCCGCCCAGGGTCTGGTGCTGCACACCGGACAACCCCCGGTACTCCCGCCGCCACCACCGGCCGGAACCGTACGGGTGGTGCTGTCGCGCAGCCGACCCTCGTTCGAGGTCCGCCGCCTCGTCGCCCGGCTCGGTGCGTCCGAGGTCCCCATGGGCTCGGCGGGCGCCAAGGCCATGGCGGTGGTCCGGGGAATCGCCGATATCTACGCCCATTCGGGTGGTCAGTACGAATGGGATTCGTGTGCACCGGTCGCGGTGGCGGCCGCCGCCGGTTTGCACGTCTCCCGTCTCGACGGCAGTCCGCTGGTCTACAACCGGCCCGACCCTTATCTCCCCGACCTGCTGATCTGCCGGCCGGAACTGGCCGAAGTCGCACTGAAGGCACTGTCGGAGTAACCCGGCCGCATCCGCGCGCCGGCACCGGCCACCGGCTCGGTCCGTGCGCATCCGGCCCGGATCGGCACACAATGGTCGGATGTGTTCGCAACGACAGGAGTACGCCAAGTGAGTGGTCGACTATCCGGCAGAGTAGCTTTCGTCACCGGCGCCGCGCGGGGCCAGGGACGGGCCCACGCGGTACGACTGGCGGCCGAGGGTGCCGACATCATCGCGGTGGACCTGTGCGGTCCGCTGCCGCCCGCGGTCCCCTACGACGCCGCGACATCCGCCGACCTCGACGAGACGGTCCGGCTGGTCGAGGAGACCGGGCGCAAGATCGTCGCCACCGCGGCCGACACCCGCGAGCTGCCGGCGCTGCGCGCCGTCGTCGACGAGGGTGTCGCCGCGTTCGGGCGGCTCGATGTCATCGTCGCCAATGCCGGGATCTGCATTCCGGAGCCGTGGGATGCCATCACCGAGGAGTCGTTCCGGGCGGTCCTCGACACCAATGTGACCGGTACCTGGAATACGGTGACCGCCGGCGCGCACCAGATCATCGAAGGCGGGCGCGGCGGTTCGATCATCCTGATCAGTTCCGCCTCGGGCGTGGCGATGCAACCGTTCATGGTCCACTACACCGCCAGCAAGCACGCGGTCACCGGGATGGCCCGGGCGCTCGCCGCCGAACTGGGCAGGCATTCGATCCGCGTCAACAGCGTCGCGCCGGGTCCGGTCGCGACTCCGATGGGCTCCGGCGATATGGTCGGCGCGCTCGTGCGGGCCGCGCAGACCAATGAATTGCTGGGCCGGATGAACACCCCGCTGCTACCGGAGGGGATCGCGCAGCCGGAGGACATCTCCGACGCGGTGTGCTGGCTGGCGAGCGATGAATCCCGGTTCGTCACGGCGAGCAGCATCTCGGTGGACCTGGGCGCGGCGCAGTACGGACCCACGCGATCACGGACCGCCGCGTACGCGCGGTTACCGGCGCGGGGCGCGCGACCGTGATCGCGGGCGCGGGCGCGCGGGGAAAGCGCGAAGGAAATTCGATATAACACTTTCCGAGAACGCCATTATCAGGCAACCTGGGTACTGCCGTGACTCGACGCACGACACCGCCACGACAGTTAGGGAAGCCGATGAAATCCAAGGGCGCATTGATCTGGGATTACGCGCAGCCGTGGTCGGTCGAGGAGATCGAGATCGGCGACCCCCAGTACGGCGAGGTGCGGGTCCGGGTCGAGACCGCGGGTCTCTGCCAGTTCGATCAGCGCTTGGCCAGCGGCGACGTCCCCACCGCCGAGTTCCCGATCCTGGGCGGACACGAGGGCGCCGGCGTGATCATCGAGGTCGGCGCGGGGGTGGACCGGCTCGCGGTGGGCGACCATGTGGTCTTCTCGTTCATCCCGGCCTGCGGAATGTGCCAATCCTGCCTATCCGGTCACCACAACCTGTGCGATCGAGGTCAGGACCTACTCACCCGGGGCGCGGTCTCCGACGGTACCTTCCGGATCCGCGCCCGCGATCGCAATGTCCACCCCACCTCGCTGATCGGCGCGTTCGCACCCTACGCGGTGGTGCACCAGAGTTCGGTGGTCAAGATCGACCCCTCGATCCCCTTCGATATCGCCTGCCTGGCCAGTTGCAGTGTCACCACCGGCTACGGCGCCGTGGTCAATACGGCGACCGTGCGCCCCGGCGAGGATGTCGCGATCGTCGGTGTGGGCGCGGTGGGAAGCGCCGCGGTCCAGGCCGCGGTGATCTCCGGCGCCCGGCGGATCTTCGCCGTCGACCCGATCGAGGCGAAATGCACTCAGGCCGCGAAATTCGGTGCCACCCACACCTATTCCGATATCGACCGGGCGATCGGCGGTATCGAGGAGGTGACCGGTGGCCAGATGTGCCGGACAGTGATCGTCGCGGTCGGGCGCTGCGACGGCCACGATCTGGCCAAGTGGATGCGGATCACGGCGAAGGGCGGCAGCTGCGTCCTCGCCGCCACCGGCGACGCCGCGGAAACCAATCCGCGAATGAACCTCTCGGCGCTCACCTTTCAACAGAAGAGCCTGTGCGGCACGCTGTTCGGTGGCGGCAACCCGCAGCTGCTCATCCCGGAGGTCCTCGCGCTGTACAAATTGGGCGATCTCGGCCTCGGCGATATGGTCACCCGCGAATACTCCCTCGAGCAGATCAACGAGGGAGTCGCCGATATGCTCGAGGGTCGCAATATCCGCGGCGTCATCCGCTTCACCGACGCGGACCGCTGAGGGCTCTCGGAGCCGGGTCAGAACACGACCCGGCTCACCGCCTCCGCGATGAGAGCCGGCTTGGCGCCGCCCTCGATCTCCACGGTGTGCTGTA
>JABFXT010000855.1 GCA_013361595.1 Nocardia sp.
CGATGTCCTCGACGAAGGCCGTGCCCCGCAGCGCGTCGGCGGCGCTCCGGTCGGTCACCCCGGCCAGTTGGACCAGGAGCCGGCCCGAATGTTCCCGGGCCGACTCCACGGTGAAATCGCGGACCGCCGAGGCGGACGCGCCCCGCCCGGGGCGCCCGCGCAGGGCGGCGCCCGGTGCGAAACGCACCTCCGGTTCGTCGGTGCGCACCTCGACGACCAGTTCGCCCCGCACACCGTGCGAGCGGGCGACCCGGCCCACGACGAGTTCCATCTACTGGTCGGTGTCGACCACGTCGACCCGGATACCCCGGCCGCCGATTCCGGCGACGAGGGTCCGCAGGGCGGTCGCGGTGCGGCCACCCCGGCCGATGACCTTGCCCAGATCGTCGGGGTGGACATGCACCTCGACGGTGCGACCGCGCCGGCCGGTGATCAGCTCGACGCGGACCTCATCGGGATTGGCGACGATACCGCGAACCAGATGTTCCACGGCATCGGCGACGACGACGCTCATTACTCGGCGGCCTCAGCGGACTCGGTCGCCTCGGCGGCGCCCTCTTCCTTGTCCTTCTTGGCCTTCTTCTTCGGGGTGACGGCCTCGGCGGTCGGCTCGTTGTCCGCGGCGGCCAGCGCGGCGTTGAACAGGTCGAGCTTGGACGGCTTGGGCTCGGCGACCTTCAGGGTGCCCTCCGTGCCCGGCAGACCCTTGAACTTCTGCCAGTCGCCGGTGATCTCCAGGAGCCGCTGCACCGGTTCGGTCGGCTGCGCGCCGACACCCAGCCAGTACTGCGCCCGCTCCGAGTCGATCTCGATCAGCGAAGGCTCTTCCTTGGGGTGGTACTTGCCGATGGACTCGATGGCCCGGCCGTCACGACGGGTGCGGGCGTCCGCGACGACGACGCGGTACTGCGGGTTGCGGATCTTGCCCATACGGGTGAGCTTGATGCGAACAGCCATCTGCTGATCTGCCTTTCATAGTGGTCACGGCGCAATTCAGCGACTCACGCGGTATCGCGAGCCCGGTTTTGCGAATGAAGTGTGTGACCGCCGCGCGGTACGTGACCGGAGACGGGCTGACACTGTCCAGAAGGACGGTCGTTCATTCTGCCAGACGCCGCGACCGGGCCGGTAATCGCCTCCGATCGACACCGCGGTGCCGGGGTCGCGGGCCATACCGGAACGGCATGACATCCCGTGGGCGGGAGTACGAGCAGTTGGCAGCAGGTCAGTGGTCTGCGTAGCGTCCGATCCGCGGTGTCCGAGCAGGATGCGGCGGAGTCGAACGGGAGTACCGACCACGTGTCATTGTCGAGCAGAGTTCTGGCCACGACCGCGGCAGCGGTGATCGGCCTGGTACCAGTGTCCGCCCCGGCCCTGGCCCAGCAATCCCCGGAGCAGCAGAATCCCGAGTACGCACCGACGATGCTCGTCCTGGATGCCTCGGGGTCGATGGCGGCGGCCGATCCCGGCGGCGGGACCAAGATGGACGCGGCCAAGAACGCGGTCCGGTCCTTCGTCACCGCCGCCCCGGACACGTCGAAGGTCGGACTCACCGCGTACGGCACGGCTACCGGCTCATCGGACGCCGAGAAGGCCGCGGGCTGCCAGGACGTGAAGGTGCTGCGGCCCGCCGATACGATCGACAAACCCGGCCTGACCGCCGCGGCCGACGGGATCGTGCCCAGCGGTTACACCCCGATCGGTACCGCATTGCGGACCGCGGCGGGCGCGCTCCCGCAATCGGGCCCGCGTTCCATCGTGCTGGTCTCCGACGGTCTGGACACCTGCGCGCCGCCGGATCCCTGCGAAGTGGCCCGCGAACTCAGCGCACAGGGCGCCGAAATAGTCGTGCACGCGATCGGCTTCGGCGTCGACGACCCGTCGCGCGCGCAGCTCACCTGTATCGCGCAGACCACCGGTGGTACCTACACCGATGCCGCGGACGGTAAGACACTCGAACAGGTACTACCACGGGTCACCGCCACGGCGCTGCGCACCTACGCGGCCGTCGGCACCCCGATCGCGGGCACGGCGGATCATCGGACCGCACCGGTCGCCGAACCCGGCCAGTATCTGGACGTGCTCGACCAGAAGAAGCAGCGCTACTACGCGGTGGATGTGCCCGAGAGGGCAACCGCGTATTTCAGCGGTACCGTCTCGTTCCCGCGGGATCGTGGCGATGCCTCCACGGCGAACAACGTGCTCAATCTGCGGGTCTACGGGCGCGACGGCCAGGACTGCAACGCCTTCGAGTTCGAACAAGCCACCCGCTCGACCGACGGGGTAGCACTGACCGTGGCATCGATGTGGAAGGGTGCGGCCGAAGCCCCGAACGGCTACGCCGCACACGACAAATGCGTGGGCGGCGGACGCTACTACTTCACCCTCGAATGGGCGGGCGTCGCCGACGGCGCCCCGACCCGGCTGCCGGTCGAGTTGGCGGTGGGTATCGAACCCGCCGTGGCCGATCCCGGTCCCGCGGCCGAACCAACACCCGTGACCTTCGCCGAGCCCGGCGGGCCCACGACACCGGCCGTCGGCGGCGGTTCGTTCAATGTGGCCGCGCCGCTGCCGGGGACCGGCAGGTACACCGATACGCTGCAGCGCGGGGAATTCGTCTTCTACCGGGTGAAACTCGATTGGGGGCAAGGTCTGGCCTACCGCGTGCGGTTCGGCGAGACGCCGGGACGCGGTATCGACAATCTCTCCAACATCACCACCACCCTGTACGCGCCGAGCCGCAAGGAAATCGATAACGATTTCGCCGCCTACACCGGGTCCGAGCAGGTACTTCCGGCCAACGAGCCTGCCCTCACGACCCCGCCGGTCCGCTACCTGAATCGGGAGGCGGCGGACAACAAGATCACCGAACAGGCCGTGGCCGGCTATTACTACATCGCGGTCAAGGTCGGCCCGAACAGCGGTGCGGGGATTGCCGCACCGGTACCGGTCGAATTGGAGATCGATATCGTCGGCGATCCGGAACCCGGGCCGCGTTATCAGGACGGAACGGCCAGTACCGGAACCTTCGGCGAGAACGAGAAGGCCGCCACCGGCAACGAGGATGCCCAGGCCACCGGCGAATCGGACTCGGCCGTCTCGCCCCTGGTCTGGGGCGTCGTCATCGCGCTCGGCGCCGGGCTGGCCCTGATCTCGGGTGTCGTCGTGCTCCTGGCCCGTCGCCGCGGCGGACGCTGAGCGTCCACCGCGGCGACCGAGCGATCGACCCCCGCTCCACACTCCGGTACCGGGGGTCGACTCGTACAGAACGCTCGGGCCGCGACATTCGCACGCGGTTCCGAGGCCGCGAATTCGAACGGATGCCTCGCCGGCATTGGATAGCGCCCACCGGGGCTCCTGCGTAGAGTTCCGCAGGATCGTGCCCGCCGGGGGGTGGGACAAGCAGTGAACGGGAGGACCACAGCGTGTCATTTCGGAGCCGAGCCCTGGTGGCTGTGGCGGCGGGGGTGATCGGCCTCGCACCGGTCGCGACGCCCGCGGTCGCCCAGCAAGCACCGCAGCCGGGAGTCGAGTACGCACCGACGATGCTGATCATGGACGCGTCGGGCTCGATGCTGGCGCCCGACCCCAGCGGCGGCACCAAGATGGACGCGGCGAAGAACGCCGTCCGCGGTTTCGTCGCCGCGGCACCGAGCGCGGCAGCGGTCGGTCTCACGGTCTACGGCACGTCCACCGGATCCTCGGACGCGGAACAGGCAACCGGTTGCCAGGACGTCAAGGTGCTGCACCCGGCCCGAACCATCGACAAGCCGGCATTGACGGCGGCGACGGACGGGATCGTGCCGCGCGGTTACACCCCGATCGGCACCTCGCTGCGCGCCGCGGCCGCAGAGCTGCCGCAGGAGGGACCGCGCTCGATCGTGCTGGTCTCCGACGGCCTGGACACCTGCGCGCCACCGGACCCGTGTGATGTCGCGCGCGAACTCAGCGCCCAGGGCAACGAGATCGTCGTACACGCGATCGGCTTCGGCGTCGACGACCCCTCGCGGGCACAGTTGACCTGTATCGCCCAGAGCACCGGGGGCACCTATACCGACGCCGCCGACGGCAAAACCCTCGAACAGGTACTGCCCCGGGTCAGCGCTGCCGCCCTGCGCACCTATGCCGCGGCCGGTACCCCGATCGCCGGGACCTCGGGATACCGAGATGCTCCGGTGGCCACGCCCGGGCAGTACCTGGACGTGCTGGGACGGAAGAAACCGCAGTACTACGCCGTGGATGTTCCCGAAGGCGCGACCGCGTACTTCACCGGGACGGTCTCGTTCCCACGCAAGGCGGACTCCCTCAGCTCCGTCGACCGCCTCGACCTCCGTGTCTACGGCGCCGACGGCGAGGATTGCCTCACCCACGAAAGCCAGTTGGCCACCAGGACCGGCGACGGTGTCGCCTTGACGGTCCGGAGCACCTGGGAGGGCGCGGCGAAGGCCGACTCCGGTAGTGGGGACGCCGGCGCGTGTACCGGCGGTGGCCGCTACTATTTCGCGCTGGAATGGGGTGTGGTTTCGGACAACGCGCCGGCCCAGCTGCCGGTCGAGCTGTCCGTGGGGGTCGAGCGGGCCGTCATCGATCCAGGTCCCGCGGCCGGGCCCCCGGTCGAGTTCACCGGACCCGGCGGCCCCACCACGCCGGTTGTCGGCGGCGGATCGTTCGATATCGCCGCGGAGCTGCCCGGGACCGGACGCTACACCGATATTCTGCAACGCGGTGAATTCGTCTTCTACCGGGTGAAACTCGACTGGGGTCAGGGCCTGGCCTACCGGGTGCGGTTCGCCGCCACCCCGGAGCGGGGCAGTGAGTACACCTCGAATATCGCCACCACGCTCTACAACCCGTACCGGGCCGAACTCGACTCCGACACCATGGCCTACACCGGCAGCGAATACACGCTGCCCGGCGCCGACTCGGCGCTCGCGACCGCCCCGATCCGATATCTCAACCGGGAAGCCGCCGACACCGGAACAGCCGGGCAGTCCGTAGCGGGCTGGTACTACATCGCGGTCAAGCTGAGCCCGACGGAAAAGGTCGCGCCGGTACCCGTCGAGCTGGAAGTCCATATCGCCGGCACCCCGGAACCCGGGCCGCGTTATGTGGAGGATTCCGCGAGTAACTCGACATTCGGCGCGGATTCCCACCCGCGCGCCGGTGGCGAGGCGAGCGATCAGCCCGACGGCACCGCCGCGGGGATCTCGACGGTCGCCGGGATCGCGGTGGGGATCGTTGCCGTCGTCCTCGTCGTCGCCGGGGTGACGGTTGTCATCGTGAAGCGGCGCCGCCGGCGCTGACCCCGGACGGCCGCACCGCGGAACCGATCTGCGAGCGAGCCCTGCCGATATCGCCGGCCGGGCCGACGCGGTGCGAAGGCGCCGGACACGCCTGCCACGGCCGGGAACACGGCGGACACCAAGACGTCGCGAGGCGAAATATCATCCGATCTCGCGGGAGTGGCCCCGCCCCGGAAGCGGTGACTGCGCGGCTGTGTACCCACCGGGCGGAAACGAGGGTTGACCGGGAACAGGCTGACACAGTTCATCAAGGACATCGCCGATGGGCTGCGCAGCCGCCGGCTACCCCACATCGCCGGGCCACCTCCGCGATACCTACCGAGGACCGGTAGGCGCGGTCCGGTGTCGATCCGCCGGGGCAGGCCCACCGAGAACTCCGACGGATCTATTTCCCCGGGAACTTGAACTTGGAGATATCGAAGTTCTCCAGCCCCGGGGGCAATTGATCGAGCCCCGGCGGCATACCGGACAGGTCCGGCATCCCGCCGCCGCCGGCGGGCAGACCCGGCATCCCGGGGAAGCCGCCGCGCATCTTCGGCTGGGTGGGGCCGCGACCGCCCTTCTTGCCCTTCTTACCCTTCTGCTTCTTGTTGTTGCGGCGATTGGCGCCGGGCATCCCCATTTGCCGACCCATCGCGGCCATCATCTTGCGGGCCTCGAAGAACCGGTCGACCAGCTGGTTGACATCGGAGACCTGGACACCCGAACCGTTGGCGATACGCAATCGGCGGGACGCGTTGATGATCTTCGGATTGTCCCGCTCGGCGGGGGTCATACCGCGGATGATCGCCTGCACCCGGTCGAGTTGCTTATCGTCGACCTGGGCGAGCGCATCCTTCATCTGACCGGCGCCCGGCAGCATGCCGAGCAGATTCCCGATCGGACCCATCTTGCGGATGGCCAGCATCTGGTCGAGGAAATCCTCGAGAGTCAGCTCACCGCTGCCGATCTTGCGCGCCGCCTCCTCGGCCTGCTGCGCGTCGTAGACCTGTTCGGCCTGTTCGATGAGGGTGAGCACATCGCCCATACCGAGGATGCGGCTGGCCATCCGGTCGGGATGGAAGACATCGAAATCCTCGAGCTTCTCGCCCGTGGACGCGAACATGATCGGGGCGCCGGTGACATTGCGCACGCTCAGCGCCGCACCACCGCGGGCGTCACCGTCGAGCTTGGTGAGCACCACACCGGTGAAGCCGACACCGTCGCGGAACGCCTCGGCGGTGGAGACCGCGTCCTGGCCGATCATGGCATCGAGCACGAACAGGGTTTCGTCGGGTTTCACCGCGTCGCGGATACCGGCCGCCTGCGCCATGAGTTCGGCATCGATACCGAGCCGGCCGGCGGTGTCGACGATCACGACGTCGTACTGTTTGGCCCGCGCCTCGGCGACACCGGATTCGGCCACCGCGACCGGATCGGCCGCGGTGATACCGAGCGCGTTCTCGCCACCACCGATCGACGTGCCGGGATGCGGTGCGAACACCGGTACCCCGGCGCGTTCACCGACCACCTGCAGCTGGGTCACCGCACCGGGGCGCTGCAGATCGCAGGCCACCAGCAGCGGCTGATGTCCCTGATCGCGCAGCCATTTGGCGAGCTTTCCGGCGAGTGTGGTCTTACCGGCACCCTGCAGACCGGCGAGCATGATCACCGTCGGCGGCGTCTTCGCCAGCGTCAGCCGCCGGGTCTCCCCACCGAGGATCCCGACGAGTTCCTCGTTGACGATCTTGACGACCTGCTGGGCGGGGTTCAGCGCGGCGGAGACCTCCGCGCCCTTCGCCCGTTCCTTGATCCGGGCGATGAAACCGCGCACCACCGGCAGCGCGACATCGGCCTCCAGCAGCGCCAGGCGGATCTCCCGGCAGGTGGCGTCGATATCGGCCGGCGACAGACGTCCCTTACCGCGAAGGTCCTTCAGGGCACCGGTCAACCGGTCGGATAGGGATTCGAACACCTGGTGCGCTCCTGATCTCGAGTGACGTCGCTGAGTCCCAGGGTAACGGGCGTCCCAGAATAGCGGGCTGTCCGTCGGGCCCCGGGCCCGCACCGGACCGCCCGCGGCGATCACCGGAAATCGTCACACACCCGGCAGCCCGTCGTCGCCGGACCCCTCCCCCGCTCACAC